>DAOWOF010000292.1 GCA_030642205.1 Desulfobacteraceae bacterium
ATTGTTGCCAAACATCTTTCTAAATGGAAAGGAAAAGATCTTTTTCTCCCTAATATAAAGATCCTAACTTCTGAGGAGGCTAAATATCTGTCTTATTGGAAAGGAGAATGGTTGAGCCTTAATAATATTAAAAGTCTTTCAACTGATGTGGCTAAATATTTAGCCAGATGGCATGGCCAGCGTCTTTCTCTTAATGGACTAGAAAAGATATCTCCTGAAGTTGTTAAATATCTAATGCAATGGCCTGGCAAGGAACTTGAAATAATTGGTTTAAAGCCAATAGCAAAATTGAATTTTTCAAGGAAAAGAATATATTTCAATAAAAAGATTAATTTAAAATAATGAAGGGTTCACAGGAACTTGAAATATGAAAAAAGGATGTTTTGCAAATATTTGTTTAATTATAGCTGTATTATTTATTATCATTTTTATTTATACACCCAATAAGGGCTTTAGCAGTGATCCAAAGTTATATAACCTGCATAAAAAAACAACGCAAATGATTCTGTTACGAGAACAGCTAATTAGAATAAAAACTGAGGTGATAAGTTTGAAGAAATCACTTGCAGAGGAAATCCAAAATCTGAAAAAAGAGATAATTCACGAACATAATCATTTAAAAATCAGGTCATATGAGGAAGCAATTGGAGTACCACGTATTTTTTATAACATTAAACTAATCCAGGAGCTTTCCTCTTATGTTAATGGCCTGGATAAAAGGGCTCTGTTTATATCCAATGGTATTCATGAGATAGATTTTGTTCTGGCCCAGTCTAAGGATGACCTGAAAATATTAGAGAGCATAAGTGATATGGAAATTAATAAGTTATTGGTACAAATGGATAATTTATCAATTCAATATAATTCTGATGTCAAGAAACTTCTCCTTGATAAAATCGAAAAAAGACAGATTTCATCGCAAAAAATTTACAGTAAGACTTTCGAATAAGTTGTCCTTTGATAAGCTTCTAAAGAATTTAAATCCTGAAATAGATTTGTAGACCTCACCCGCACAGCTCGCAAAAGTTATAGCACATTTAGCTGACCAACTGTTGCGTTTTGCCACATAGGTTATTGCCCGGTACATCCTCCACAATAAGTCATGCTCTAAAACAGTTCTAAGGGATAAAAGTATGAGCTGAAAATGACAAAATTTAATGGGATTAAGAATAGTTTGAAGAGTTCTAAATAAGGGCGAAGAAGGCAAATGCAGCAATTAAGCCTAATGCAGATGTATATTTCTGTAAGAGGGGCACTTAATTATGTATGTATATTTATAGAAATTTGTTGTGTTTTGCTTGTTTACCTTGTTTGCAACCTTGACGCTCTCTTCTTTTTATGATAGGCAGAAATTGCCTTATATCAGACTTGATATATAATAATCTAGTCGAAACTATGCAAGGCTTAAAGTTATAGTGAAAAAATCGGAATATATTTTACATGGCTGAATATAAAATTCATATCAAAGGCGCGGCTATTTTCAGGAATCAAAAGATTTAAATAACTTATTGAGCATCCTGTAAATTGCTATTGTGCTTTAGACAGGTTTTTTAAAGCCATCAAATAGTGAATGACAACATTAAAATTAAGGAGGATAGGATAGATGGCATATAATGCAGTGGAAATGGCTGACTGGCAGATTTCTGAGGCGGCAGAGAAGAACATGCCTACGCCTGATGAATGGAGAGATAAACTTGGTTTAAAAAAAGATGAAATGCTTCCCATGGGGAGACTGGCCAAACTTGATTTCCTTAAAATTATTGATCGCCTGAAAGATGAACCGGATGGAAAATACATTGAGGTTACAGCTATCACTCCAACTCCATTGGGAGAAGGAAAGAGCACTACTTCTTGTGGTTTGATGGAGGGATTGGGTAAAAGGGGCGTTAATGTAGGCGGAGCCTTAAGACAACCTTCCGGTGGACCGACCATGAATGTTAAGGGCACCGCGGCTGGCGGCGGAAATTCACTTTTGATCCCCATGACCGAGTTCTCCCTGGGTTTGACCGGTGATATCAATGACATTATGAATGCGCATAATCTGGCTATGGTCGCCATGACTTCCCGAATGCAGCATGAACGAAACTATAATGATGAGCAATTAAAACGATTGACTGGCATGCGGCGTCTGGACATGGATCCTACTCGCGTTGAGCTGGGCTGGATCATGGATTTTTGCGCGCAGTCATTAAGAAATATAATAATTGGCATAGGCGGTCGTTTTGATGGCTTTACCATGCAATCCAAGTTTGGGATCGCAGTAGGTTCCGAGTGTATGGCAATCCTTGCAGTTATCAAGGATCTGGCAGACCTGCGCAGCCGTTTGGACCAAATAACAGTGGCTTTTGACAAGAGCGGCAAACCTGTTACTACCGGTGATCTGGAAGTTGGCGGAGCCATGACAGCTTTTATGCGTAATACTATCAATCCTACCCTTATGTGTACTGCTGAATATAATCCTTGCATGGTTCATGCTGGTCCTTTTGCTAATATAGCTGTAGGGCAATCATCTATTATAGCGGATCGTGTTGGCTTGAAAATGTTTGATTACCATGTTACCGAAAGTGGTTTTGCCGCTGATATCGGTTTTGAAAAATTCTGGAATGTGAAGTGCCGTTTTAG
>DAOWOF010000113.1 GCA_030642205.1 Desulfobacteraceae bacterium
TCCATGGGTGAAGCTACAGCTTCTTTTATTGCCTTGGCTGTCAGCTCATTAAAAAGGACTCTATAGATCTTTTTTACTCCTTTGCCCTTCTTTAATTCCTGAGCAATATGCCAGGCAATTGCCTCTCCTTCCCTGTCAGGATCAGGCGCCAGATAGATAGTATCGCTCTCCTTGCCTGCTTTTTTAAGTTCCCTTAATATCTTGTCCTTGCCTTTGACCGTTACGTATTCCGGTAAAAAATTATCCTCAATATCAACTCCAAGTTTATTTACCGGCAGGTCTTTTAAATGTCCAACCGAGGCCATGATCCGAAAATCCGGTCCCAGGTATTTATTAATTGTTTTAGCTTTTGCTGGTGATTCAATTATGAGTAAATTTTTTGTCATCAATAAAGCCCATATTATTCGAGACCAGTATCAAAACTGGCTCATTTGATTAAGTGACAATAAACCTTTTCCCTGCAAGTTGTTTCACTATTTCTTTTAATTCCATTTCCATTAAGATACTTGAAACCCTCCCCGGATCCAAACCACTTGTTCTTACGATCTCATCAATATGTAAGGGGTATTGACCCAAGGTATTATAAATTTTACGCTCTTCATCATTTAATGACAAGGATACATGTGGTCTGGTTTTATTAAAAGCCTCATCTGTTTCAGGAGAACGCTGAAACTCAAATTCATCCAGGATATCATCCACATTCTCAATAAGCTTGGCCCCCTGCCTTATAAGGTGATGGGTGCCGCGACTTTTAAAGGAATCAATGCTGCCCGGGACTGCAAATACCTCTCTACCTTGATCCAGAGCCAAAGATGCCGTGATAAGAGATCCGCTTTTTTTAGCGGCCTCAATTACAACCACGCCATATGTCAGCCCGCTGATAATTCGATTTCGGATAGGAAAGTTTCTGGCTTCAGGAGGTGTGCCAATGGGAAACTCGGAAATAATCGTGCCATGCTCAATTATCTGCTCAACAAGTTTTTTGTTGGAAGCAGGATATATGATATCAAGTCCACATCCCAAAACGGCAATGGTGTAGCCCTTACCCTTGAGGCACCCACGATGCGCGGCAGTATCTATTCCATAAGCCATACCGCTGACTACGCCTACCCCCTTTTTGGCCAGTTCAAGGCCTATCATTTCCGCGGTTTTGATGCCATAATGGGTCGGATTTCTGGTTCCTACCACTGAAATCATTATTTGTTGCAGTGGTATAGGTAAACCTTTGGTGAATAACAGCATAGGGGGGCGATGGATTTCTTTCAATAGGGGGGGGTAAGCATGATCATGAAAATTAATAATATTAACGCCAGCCTTCTCTATCCTTAGTAACTCCTTTTCCGGATCAGAGGTGAATTTACGTTTGACAATCCTGCAGGCCACCTCCTTTCCTGCTACTATTGCAATATCATTTTGTTGAGCCTTAAAAACAGCCTCGGGCTTGCCAAACTGATCTAATAATCTTTTAAAAATAGCATGCCCGAGCCCGTGAATCATATAAAGGGCTACCCAGGCCAAGTTTACGTTTGCTTTATTATTCATTAAGTATCTGTTAAATTAACAATATCAGGAAAAGCTGTAAATGCAATTATTCTAAAAAAAAATAATACCTTAGCCATATGAAGAACACTTCAGGCATGGTTGCATGCAAATATCTTTCCTGTTTAAATTTGAGATTATACCTGAAGCCAATATATTTCAAAAAGCTAAGGTAATTCTAAAAAAAAGAGATGGCGGGATTTAAAACAGAGTGAAAAAGATTAGTCAAGCAATTTAAAAAAATACATTATTATAATTTTGATAAACGAGTCAAAAATTGCTCTGCGTCTTTTGACTCGCCGGGCGAGGGGCGGCCATATCCCGGCTTGCTGATGAACTTTTTACGAGCCCATCTTTTTTAATCTCACATGTGGGAAAACTAGAAATTATGGATTGGGTGCTCTCTATATCAAGGCCTTTTAATAAGAGTCCCTTGCTGAATTCTTCTTTAGATGAAATAACCAGGCCTGTGGATGTTTTTTTTCTGGTAGTTGCGATTAATATACATCCAAGATTAATTTCAGGAGTAAAAGCACCAACTGGTTTATTTTCAGGATCTCCTTTGACGACTTTAAAAATATTTCCTGCCTGTATCTTATCATCAGAGCCTTTATCCAGATAAACTACTGAAAATTGACCTATCATATTTAGGTTATCTTTTGCCGCGACGATTATTGTTGAAATCTGGCTTTCAACAGCCATGGGCTGTATGCAGGGAGAAATGGGCACAAATGGGATAAATTTGTCTCCTATTTTTATTGCCTTATGGATATCCACGACTTCAGCCTTGTAAATGGCATTATTAACTTCCGGTTTAAGATAATCTTTAAGCATAATTCTTCCCAGAATGCTTACTTGATAGCCAAGTATACGGCCGGTAACAGGATGTTTAATCAAGGGTGTTTCACGATATATATCAAATAATTCTCCATTGGAAACCTCTTTTCCTGATACTATCTTGATATAGATCTGATCACCCTTTGAGAGCATAACCCTTTCAGTTTCATCAAATATAATGGATCCACAGGGTTCTTGCTTTTGTATGGAAAGGTATCCCATGGTTTCCACATTTGTAAGGCCTGAAATATCGATACCAGTTATTTTTTTTGGCGGAATATTCTCCTCCTGAGGGATGGGTTTGCTTCTAACGGGTATATCCTCCAGCAAGGTGATGATATCACCAGGATTGAGGAGGTGGGGATTTGTAACAAAGGGATTCATTTCCCAAAGTTTGGGCCATAAATCAGCATCCCCGTAATATTGTTCACAGATCCCCCAAAGGGTATCATTTTTTTTGACTGTATGGGTTAATCCAGGAGAATCAGAAGAGAAGCTGTTTGTAATATTAAAGATAAATAAAGAGATTACAACCAATAGCAAAACTGAGCATTTTTTTTTGATCAAGGCTCTGACCTCGCAATTTAGGTTGAAATTATTAATATATGAGTTTATGTATAAAATACGTTTCTCAATTGGTGCTTGTCAAGGATTTTATATTTACTTCTTTTATTATTTTATACTTGAATAATCCAGTGTCCTGCCATGCGTGGAATATCCTGTCAGGTACTAACTATCCGCAAAACAGAATCAGGAGGAGACTGCCAATGAATATAGCGGAAATCACACAAAAAACCGAAAAAGAAAGTTTGTTGTTCCGCCAAATTATAACAGAAATGGAAAAAGTGATTATAGGCCAAAGGCGGCTGATGGAAAGACTTTTGATTGGTCTTTTATGTGATGGACATTTGCTCCTGGAAGGTCTTCCCGGCCTGGCCAAGACAACAGCTGTAAAGGCCCTGGCCGCTACTATCCAGACGACCTTTCAGCGAATCCAGTTTACACCTGATCTGTTACCGGCTGATATCCTGGGGACACAAATCTACCGACCTGATAATGGCACTTTTGAGATCAAAAAAGGCCCTATTTTTAATAATATCATCCTGGCAGATGAAATCAACAGGGCACCTGCCAAGGTGCAAAGCGCCCTGTTGGAAGCAATGCAGGAACATCAAGTAACCATTGGTGTGAATACCTTTCATCTCGCCAGCCCTTTTCTGGTACTGGCAACCCAGAATCCTATTGAGCAGGAAGGCACTTATCCTCTGCCAGAAGCCCAGATAGACCGATTCATGTTGAAAATCAAGGTTGATTATCCATCTGATATTGAAGAAAAGGAGATCATGCTGATGTTTAACAAAGGTGTCTCTCCCCCGCAGCCAAATGGAGTGATGAATGTGCCCCAGATCGAGGCCGCCAAAAAGACTATGCGGGAAATTCATATGGAAGACAAGATTGTTGATTATATTATCCGGATTATCCGCGCGAGCCGTAATCCAAAAGAGGTTGGGCTGGAATTGGGGCATATGATTTCCTATGGGGCCTCGCCCAGGGCTTCCATTTGGCTGGGACTTGCCTCCCGTGCCCATGCCTTTTTATTTGGCAGGGGCTATGTAACGCCTCAGGATGTAAAATCAATGGCTCCTGATATCCTTCGTCATAGAATCATCCTGAGTTATGAGGCCGAAGCCGAGGGGAAAACAACTGATGATCTGATTGATATTTTACTGGAACGGATAGAGGTGCCTTAAATGCTGTCTGAAGAGGCATTAAAAAAGATTCAAAAATTCCATTTCAAGACCAGGCGTCAGGCCCATGACCTTTTTTCAGGTCAATATCAGAGCGCATTTAAGGGCCAGGGGATGGAATTTTCCGAGGTGCGGGAATATCAGCCTGGCGATGATGTCCGCAATATAGACTGGAATGTTTCTGCCCGTTTTGCCCGGCCATTTGTAAAAGTCTTTCATGAAGAAAGAGAACTGACTGTTATACTTCTACTGGATCTATCCGGTTCGCAGCTCTTTGGAACCAGACAGAAATTTAAAAGGGAGTTAACCGCAGAAGTTGCAGGTATGCTTGCGTTTCTGGCTATACGCACAAATGATAAGGTGGGCGCCATCCTTTTTAGCTCCCAGGTTGAAAAATTTATTCCTCCTCAAAAGGGGGCATCCCATGTATGGCGCCTGATTAAAGAGATTTTCACCTATGAGCCTAAAGTGAAGACCACAAACCTGGATGCTGTTTTCAATTATGTCAACAGGGTTGTTAAACGGCATGCCATAATATTTTTAATCTCGGACTGTTGTGATACCAATTTTGATAAATCCTTTCGATTAACCGCAAAAAAGCATGACCTTACCGTTATAAGGATCCTGGACCCGGCTGAAGATGAACTGCCTGATTTGGGAATAATAACACTTAGAGATCCTGAGACAGAACAGGTGGCAGTAGTGAATACTCATAACAAAAAACTCAGACAAGCCTGGCAGCTTAAAAGAAATGAGCATTATACCTATCTAACAGGCCTGTTCCGCAAGGCAGGAGTCAATATGGCAGATCTATACACCAACGGGCCTATAGTTGAGCCTCTTGCTCGCCTTTTTAGCCAAAGGGAAAAAAGAAAATAATCATGGATCCTGTTCTTCTTAAAAAGCCATGCCTATGCCGGGTTTCACCCATAAATCATGCCAAAGCTTGCCTGATAATTTTTATTCTATGGGTTTTGTTCGCCCTTCCTTTTTTACTTGAAGCTAAAGAGTCTGACTCTGCGCGAACACCTGACATGCTCGCCTATTTTAATAGTTCAGCAGTTCATGTGGGAGATATTGTTAAACTCACTCTTACTTACAGTCTTTCACCAAACGCCATTATTTCTGATCCGCCGCAGATAGAAGGTCTGGATGGACTAACAGTGATTAGTGTCAAGAAAGGTCCGGATCAGATAAACCTTTCTATCTTGGTCGATCGACTGGGTTCATGGAAGACCAGGGAGATTACCCTCATATATAATAATGAACAAGGCCAGCCCCAAACCCTGTTTACAGCTCCGGTTAGTTTGGAGATTATGTCAAACCTTGGAGAAAAACCGGCGGAGGCTCACCTGAAACCTATTCAGGATATCATAAATACAAGTTCAGGATGGATGAAGCGCTGGCCTTGGCTTCTTGGTCTTGGAGGGCTTATTATGATCATTGCCCTGATTTTTTGGTATATCAGGGGCCATAAACAAAAAGGGCTAAAGGAGGAATGTTTGCCTCCTTATATCCAGGCGGAAAAGGAGCTTAACCATCTTGAGGCCCAAGGTCTTTTTGAAAAAGGGCAGGTTAAAGCCTATTATTTCCGTTTCTCCGAAATTTTAAGACGTTATCTGGAGGCCTTGAGAGGGTTTCCCGCCGCTGAGATGACCATTGAAGAAATCATAGTCCGCGTTGTAAAACAGGAAGATCAAAGCCTCTTGCGTTTGCTGAAACACGCGGATCTTGTGAAATTCGCAGATACCAGGCCCACACCCGCCAGGAAGGAAGGGGAAATGCAAGAGGCCAAAGCCTATATTAACAGGACAAAACCTGATCAAGGGCAAGAAAATTCAGCAGAAAAATCACAGGGGGATTTTTATGAACTTTAAATTTGCCTACCCCACCATTCTCTTGCTCTTTGTTTTTCTGGTATTTTGGGTCGTCTATAGACTGAAACAAAAACCAAAGGGAATTACCCATTCCATGGCAGGAGAACTGGCACGGCTATCTGATGCGGGGACTCTGATTATAAGCAGACTTCCATTTCTCTTAAGGCTAGGATGTTTATGCCTTATAATTATGGCGGCTGCCAGACCACAATTATATAATGTGTCAAGGGAAATATTGTCCGCCGGAGTGGATATAATGCTCTGCCTGGATACCTCAGGTTCCATGAAGGCTCAGGATTTTAAGCTGAATAATAAGCCTGTCTCCCGTTTAACCGCTGTCAAGGAAGTTGTAAGCGATTTTATAAATAAACGCCAGATGGATCGTATTGGCCTTGTAGTATTTGGAGAAGAGGCCTATACCCAGTCCCCTTTGACAATGGACAAGGGATTGTTGCTCAAGCTTTTGGATAATATGGAGATAGGGATGGCAGGCGACAAGACCGCCATCGGGTCTGCCATAGCAATTGGAGGCAAAAGGTTAAAGGACTTAAAGGCAAAGTCCAAAGTTCTGATCCTGGTAACGGATGGTAGAAATAACGCGGGTGAAATCACGCCATCCAGCGCTTCCGGAGCAGTACAGGCGCTGGGGATCAAAATCTACACTATCGGAGTAGGCGGCACAGGGCCTGCCCCTTTTCCTGTCAAGACTCTCTTTGGTGAACGTATGGTCTATCAGAGGGTTGATCTGGATGAGAAAACCCTAAAAAACATAGCCCGGATCGGGGGAGGTCAATATTTCAGGGCAGCTGACAGTAAAGAGCTTTCGAAGATATATAAAATTATCGATCAGACCGAAAAGACAGAAGTCAAGGTCAAGGAATTTTTTCATCTCAATGAGCTTTATTACTATTTTCTGATCCCCGCAATCATCTTCTTTGGCCTTGAAATCTTATTTAAAACTATTATCTTCAGGGTACTTCCATGACCTTTTCGCATTTCTGGATTTTACATCTTTTGTGGCTATTACCCATCGCTGGATTCCTTCTTATTGTTTGCAAGCGACAAAAAAAAAGGACACTGGCAAGGCTGGCTGATCATGAATTGATTTTCAGACTCATGGATAAGGAAATCAAGGAGAGGGTCTTTTTAAAGGGTTTACTATTGCTTATTGCTTTGGGATGTATGATTTTTGCGCTTGCAGGTCCACGGTGGGGCAATTATTATCAGGAAGTATCGCAAAAAGGGGTGGATATTATGCTCCTTGTAGATGTTTCTTCAAGCATGCTGGTTCAAGATCTTAAACCCAATCGCCTTGAACGCGCCCGCCGGGAA
>DAOWOF010000278.1 GCA_030642205.1 Desulfobacteraceae bacterium
CCAATAAATATGACTGAGATGATCCTCTATTTTGATCCATTGCTGTATACATGTCCATGGTCTGTTGACAGGGACATGAAAGGCCGTGACTGGATTATCCAGATTGTAACCCAGGGAAGGGATAAGCATTGGTTTTATGCTATGTATAATGATTATGCCATTGACATACTGAGGAAACATGCCTCGCGGGCACAGTTCTCTTTCTCTGGCAGCGAAGACTACACAATTGAGGATCTTTCCATGGAGAGCATGAAAAGGGAATTTCTATCACGCTGATTTGCACTATTGATTAATGTTGATGTGAAGCAACTATCCGGTTTTTTGGGAGTATTATAGAGCTGTGCCAAAAAATACGAACATGATGAGCAGGGACTGATCAAGTTTATCGGACAGCCTGATATTCGGGGGATCATATATCTCACCTGGAGTTATGAGGCCATCGAAAGGGATGGCAATCTGGAGGCCGGTCATACGACGGGGTATGTCTTCTTTAAAGCCCGGGGAATCGTCAATTTATACTATGGTCCATGATTCCTGCTCCCCTGTAAGCTGATATTAAAAGATCTTGACAGTAAATTTTCCTTTTGTTAGTGTCTTCTAAAATGCTTACTACTCTCAAATTTAAAAATGCCTTACGGTTTTTCATTTCAAGAGAAGAAAATAAGCAAATCTGATCTCATCAATAAGAAACAAAAGTTGCGTCAACCAAAAAGGAAGACAAAGAAAGTCCCCTAAATTTATACCGAAAAAGGTGCTCAGGAGAAGCTGTAAAGCGATAATGCAAGAATTTGGATATCAATCCGGATAAGAGATGTCCCTGTCAGCCAGGACATGTATTTCGGGGGTATCCAGTGGGATAAGGCTGCTCCAGCTGTGGCAGCGATTGCAGATGCCAGGGCAAGTGCAGAGCCAAAAAAACCGTAAGTTTTTGGCGTCCTGCATTCGGGGTAAAAAGCAGGGTGGCTATCTGGGCTTTGTCAGCAATCCTGGTAAAAAAGATACTGAAAAGACAGTTGCAAAAAGCTTGAAATCCATTGGAAACCTCAAGGCTTATTTGTTTTGTCTTATATGAATTCAGTATGATTAGAAAAAAGATGATAAACCATAGAAATATCGATGAATTAACACGGGAATTTTTTAAAAAAGGCGGTTTATCAAGCCAGAAACAAGGATTTGAAACCATTTGGCGCCTGCCGGGCGAAAATGGGAGAGGAACGGCTCGTGAGATCAATCTCCGGGCGGGACTGAAAATCTTTATTGTGGATTGTCAACCAAATGAAAAGCTGGCCATAGATATGGAGATCGGAGATTCGCCATTGGAATTCAACTTTTTTCTTTCAGGAATGGCTCGAATCACAACCACCCAGGCAAGATCAAAAAAGAAAAGTTTTAATATCAGCACAGGTCAAACATGCATTGCTTACTATCCTGAGTCTTTTTGCGCCATTGAACCTGTAGGGAAGAAATCTTTACATGTACTCAATATTTTGCTAGTCCCCCATCTATGCGCAGACCTGACAAAAGATCTGCCAGACCTGCTTTCTGAAGACCTTCACAGTATTGTTAAGAAAACAAGACAAAGAACTTACCACCGCCTTGGTCTAATGACCGCTTCCATGAACATGGCTATTCATCAGATCCTGCATTGCTCCTATCATGGCTTGACAAGGCAGATATTTCTTGAGGGCCTGGCATTGGAGCTTATCGCTCATCTAATAGCTATTGATACCAACAAACCCAAGGCCCCTCAGGCGCTTCGGCCTTCTGATCGGGAGAAAGTATATCATGCCAGGGAGATTCTAATTTGTGAACTTGAAACCCCACCCTCCTTATTTGAGCTGGCAAGGTCTGTGGGGCTGACTCATACTAAACTCAACCGGGGGTTCCGTGAGGTATATGGCACCACTGCTTTCAGTTATTTGCATCAGCAACGCCTGGAATATGGCAAAAGGCTTCTTCAGGAAGGCATGATGAATATTTCAGAAGTGGCCTACTCTACCGGTTTTAGTAGTCCGAGTCATTTTGGCAGGGCCTTTTTGAAATATTTCGGTACCCAGCCAGGCACCTATCTCAAAGAAATACTAAAAGGAACGAATCCTTCCAGTTTTTGACTGTTATTCCCCATCATTCCCATCCTTCAGGCTAGACCTTCCCAATCCTCTCTTAAAATTAGATCTATTCATTAAATGACAGTAAAAGTTCATTAGGTGTTAGACATTAATAAATTAATTCGTTAGACCTAACTTTGATTGCAATATATTATGAAGTTTTTCAAATGCAATAAGGGAGGAAAAATATTAATGAACAATTGGAGAAAAAATTTTTTGCCGGCAGATATCGTAGCTGCAATATTCGCAGTCACATTTGCCTTAAATCTGTTTTTGGCGACTTTTGCAATAGCGCAGGAAGAAAAGGCTCCTGAAGAATATGAACTGGAGCCGATCACTGTCACTGCACAGAAGAGGAAAGAAAACGTTCAGGACGTACCAATGGGTATTAAGGCTTTTTCAGATATTCAGATCGAAGATGCAGACATTGAAAACATTCTGGATCTGACCAGGTTTGCGCCCAATGTGAGCATGAAGACAAGCTTTGTGGAGAATATTGTCGTAATCCGAGGGATCTGTTCCTATCATACAGCCCTCAGTTCACCAGCCGGATTTTACGTGGATGATGTAAGCTATCCCCGTAATTACATGCATAATGCAGAACTTTTTGATATTGAACGCGCCGAGATCCTCATGGGACCACAGGGAACATTGTATGGAAGAAACTCCGAATCGGGCGTTGTTAATATTATCACCAGGCAGCCGAATGATGAATTTAGGGGAAAAGCATTCGCGGAATATGGAAACTACAACTCATTACGTGTTGGCGCAAACATCAGTGGTCCACTGGTCCCTGAAAAATTGTACCTTGGCATTTCAGCTCAGTCAAAGACTTCGGACGGTTACATAACAAATGTATTCAATGATAACGATAAGTGTGCTGAAATTGACC
>DAOWOF010000180.1 GCA_030642205.1 Desulfobacteraceae bacterium
ATGGATTGCTTCATATAAAAAAATTTGCTTGAATATCCCCTGAACGGGCTATCTAAAGAGTTTAGCAATTGGTATATGTACTTCTTGTTCTGTGCCTGGTTTGCATAGATCTTAAGACGAAGAGCCGGCTTTGCTTCCTTTTCTTTTAATCCTCGTAAATGATTTAAGTCTCTTTGATATATCAATAATTTTTGCCAAGGAGTTCAAAATGTGCCTGCTTATGGGCACAGGCCTGGCATAAAGCAGGAGCCTCCTTGCCTTTGTGAAGATAGCCGCAATTTCTACAGCGCCATACTACTACCTCATTCCTTTTAAAGACCTGATCATTTTCAATATTAGCTATAAGATCATTATACCGTTTTTCGTGCTGCTTTTCTGCCACAGCTATTGATTCGAAGACACTTGCAATAGCGTCAAATCCCTCTTTTATGGCCATCTTTGCGAATTCCGGATACATCTCTGTCTGTTCATAGCGCTCTCCGGCAGCTGAAGCTTTAAGGTTTTCCAAAGTAGCGCCAATCATACCTGCCGGAAAACCGGCTGTGATCTCCACCTCCCCTCCTTCCAGGAATTTGAAAAGCCTCTTTGCATGTTCCTTTTCATGATTTGCAGTTTCCTCAAAGATAGAAGAGATCTGCATAAAACCCTCTTTCCTGGCCTTGCTGGCAAAATAGGTATAGCGATTTCGCGCCTGGGACTCACCTGCAAAGGCACATAATAAATTTTTCTCAGTTTGACTACCTTTTAAATCAGCCACTTTATTCCTCTCTTATTATTATAGAATTAGCCCTGCTTGAGCCTGGTTGTTTTTGCTTTTAAAACCTGATAACCTCGTAAAAAGTCGCTCCGCACCTTTCTACTTGTTGGGTGAGGGGGCTTTTATTCTCCTAACCAAGACATTTAAACATCTTTTTACTCGCCCCGCAGACCGGACATCTCCAATCATCAGGCAAATCTTCAAATTGGGTTCCCTTGGATATTTTTCCCTTTTTATCTCCTTTATCAGGATTGTATATATATCCACAATTTGTAGTCTGGCACTGCCACATATCTTTAGGTTCAGCCAATTTATCCTCCATTATTATATTCTAATTTTATAAGTAAAATTGTTTTATTCTACCATATCTCAAGATCTATGCCAAGATGACCCAAATAGAGAGAAAAAGCATTAATTACTATCGATATCAAGTAGTTAGTCTAGCATAGTGTCAGGAGCCAGCCTGTGGCGGGCTATAATAATAGATGCTTTGCGAGACATGAGTGTCTCATGATTAGCTTGTTTTGTTTTTATCTGACATTATTTCAAGGCTTGATAAGTGGGTAAAAAATTTCTCCGTGCCTTTTTACCCGGCTGGGAAGAGGCCTCTTTTTTTCAATTATTTAAAGTGAATTCAAATGGTTCCATCCACAGGAGGAGGCTTTACCTGCTGCGTATCGCATACGGACAGACCCTTGGCCTGTTGGTGTTTCCAACGAACTTGATTTTCAAGTTTGTTGCTCACAGGATGCCGCTTGCGGCATAAACCAGCTTATTACAAATCTATCAACAGTTAAACAAATGTTATTCTGGCCGCAGGAAAGACTGAGAGTCAAAGGCCGGTATCTTTAACTGTATTCCTATACTCGTGAATGGCAAGTTTAAGGATCTTTGTTTTTAAGATTGGGCTGCTTGTGTTTGTATCATATTGTGGATTGACACAATTTTGTATCATGAGAGGCCAGAGCCAGTATTCAGCCACAGTTTTTCGGACAAGTCCTTATCTTTGAGCGAGCTGTTACTGGCATTTAGTCCAAGGCCGTTCCAAAATCATATTTTCTCTTGGCATATTTCATAATAAGCACAATTTCAACCTGAAGAACGCCATTAATTTTGCTGATTTTATTATATACAAGATCGTTTAAATCCTCTCTTGATTTTACAATAAATTCCGCGTTTATACATGTTTTTCCGGTTGTGAGAATTATATACCATAATGCTTTTATCTCTTTTAGTTCCTTAATAACCCTATCAATTTTTTTTAATTCAGTATGGATATATAGATCCCCCGCAATTTCAAAACCAAGTTTAAGTGGATTACTTACCGCGACAATCTGTATATACTCTTCATCTATCAGCCTTTTTAACCGAGCCCTGACAGTAGCCTCAGAGATTTCAAGCGTCCTAGCAATTTCCGTATTGGATACCCTGCCGTCCTTTTGAAGAAGATTAATCATTCCGGAATCAATCTTATCAATAGTTTTTTTTGTATGTTTTGTTGGTAATAGTTTCTTTCTCATTCCTGCCATTTTGCTCCTTATTTAAAAAAACACCTTCAATATTGTATGATAGAAGTTTAAAGTCAAAGCCAGCAATCATAATAATATTAATTTTTATTGCAGTAAATAGCGCCTGAATCAAAACTGCTAATTTTTTCAATTTTCGAGTCAGTCTCAATTTTAATCCTCAAAATACTTTAATATATTCCTGAGGTTAGGATTTTCTAGTTTTTCCTAAAGTTCATCCTGCTTTTGTCGATAACCTCATTAAATACTTTCTTGAAAATATAATCCCTAAATTTGATATCAATTATTGATGGACTCTTATTTTGGCCCTCTTTAAATAATGAAAGACTCATCCTCAATAGAAAAAGTACGCCTAAGCTATGGAAATCGAATTAGATTCGTGATTGCTTTAAACGCACTCATGCTTGGAGTATTGGTTTATATTTTTGGCAGGGCATCAGATTCAACCTTTCTTGGTAAAATAATCTGCCGATATTTTGGCGATGTATTTATTCAATATAATTTTTTTGGGGACTTAGGAGGGCTTATACCTGAATTGGTCCACCCCTTTTCATTTGCCTTGTTTACTATAATCTTGTTCCCTGCTGCTGGAAGGATTGCCAGAGGACTAATTTGCCTGGGATGGATGATCATTAATATTGTTTTTGAGATAGGACAATACTTTTCTGATCAATTTTCTGAATTTATATTGATTATTTTTAATCGCAATATGTTTTCAGAGCTCCTGTCAAATTATTTTATAGCGGGGACCTACGACCATGGTGATATTCTGGCAATAGTCTTTGGAATAATTGCGGCCTTTGCAATTAGTGAATTCACAATTAACGAAGGAGAACAAAATGATCCAAAAATCTCTACAACAAAAGGATTCAAAATTAAAAAAAGCGGGAGGTAGTAACTGTTTTTTTAAAGGAGCAATAAAGTCTCTGGGATTTATATTTGTTTTTCTTGTCGGTGTGAGTTTAATAGTCGCGTCAGGAGGAGGCGGCAGCAGTTCTACTACCTCAACTTCATCGGGTTCCTCGGACGGGACAAGCAGCGCTAGTTTGGCAACCTATCAGATGCCTACCGAAATATCAGCTGTGCCTACAAATACCGATGCAGGCGATACTTCAGCAATGCTGAACGCATCGCTGCGATCTACCCTTATGTCTCTCACCATGGCTGCTGCCGACGCGGGCACAGATTACAGTGATGCTGAAACCAGACGTTTTGTCGAGGAACATGCCCTGCAACAATTTAACATGCTGGATCAGGTGTTAAATGCCCTGGCCCAAACCCATTATTATGAGGAAATTGGGAATGATCCTTATACAGCAATGGTGGCCATGGCAGATGAATCAGAAGGAAAGCAAACAAAAAGACTCGAAAAATGGGTATGCCAATCAGAGGCTATTACCGAAAATGGGGCTGACGTTTTAAGAGCTCGAGCCTGGATAGAGGAGCAGGATAAGGGCGAAGTTTTTATGGTAAAGGCAGAGTTTAAGGTAACAACTCCTCCAACCAGGAATGATGATGGGTCATATTCTGATTATGGAGAATGGTCCTTAAACGTAAAATTTGATGATGAAGGAGAAGATGATTATTTTGCCGCGACCTGTTCTAATGGCGAAACTGGTCAGAGTATTATCAAAGTGCATGAAAAATTTCTTGAAGATGAACTGCCAATAGATGGAGACTTTGTGGTTGACGCCAGGGGCATTATGTATCGTTCTCAAACAGAAGGATACGGCAAGGTCAGTTTTCCGGAATGGGACAAGATGTTTGGCCCTGACAGTGACCCCGACATGACCGAGTTTCCCATGCTTGAAGCAACCTATGCCTATGATGCCGATTATCTAGCTGTAAAGGCAACGGAAGATAGCGATGCTGTTTATAAGGACAGGAATGAGATTGTTGAGATGACGCATCATTATGGTGTCTATAATGCTGATACCGGAGAGGATATCATGAAGACCAAGTCCTTTGGATTTCCGATCAAGTGGACTGATGATGGTTCGACTAAAAGGGCCTATTATGGAGCCTGGCAAGGTCGTCATCAATTATGGTCTCAGGATGGAAATGCGATTACAGAAGGGACATCTGTCACAAAGGAAAATTTTGGTCCTGATGACACTCCTGAAACCTATACTGTTGGGCCAACATTTAATGGCGTTTTGGTTAAAAGAGCCTATGTTGATGGTTCTTTAGCTGATATCAAGGATATCGCGGTTGAGATATGGATAGATAATCAATATAATCTTGGTTATACTGGTGGAAAATGGTGGCATTGCTCGGATATGAATTTTGAGAATAATACATGCAATGGAGACCCAATGGATTTTGATGCTGTAATTGGCTTCAAAAGTCTTGCAGTTGGTGAAGATGATAATCGTAAATGGGTAAATATTGGGGGCTGGGATAATACAAATAACACCAATAAAGAATTCATGTATGTCATTGCAGCACAAAATGAGAATGTAGAGGCAGATGGCTTGTATGAAGCTGAAATGACTGCGAGCGAGCATGGCGGCATGCGCTTAACCCTGAAAACTCCTCTTACCCCAATTAATACAAATAATGTGACGATTCTATGGGTCAATGCGGGCGGCAGTATATATGTTATGTGGAATGGCACAGGTTGGGTGGAAAAAGAGCTTATCAATTTTGATCAACGAACCTGGACACCTGAATTTGGGGATAATGACAAGACATTTCTTCTGCCTGAAAACAGGGAGCTCTATATTAATATGCAAGGCTCCAATTATGTGGTCAGAAAAGATTC
>DAOWOF010000269.1 GCA_030642205.1 Desulfobacteraceae bacterium
AAATTGACCTTTTTCCTGTAGACAATTACTGATCCCGATATATTTTAAAAGCTGGCGCATTTTTTCCAGATAGGTGCGAGCCTCTGAAAGAGAGCGCAGGGGATTCCGCTCGTGATCTCCTACTATTTCAAGGAGCGGTATGCTTGATCGATTATAATCTACAAGGCTGTAACCAGGCGACTTAAGAGATCCTGCGATATGTATTAATTTTCCGGCATCTTCCTCAAGATGGATACGTTTTATGCCCACCGAATAGGGCAGGCCATCATCTCCGATGATTTCAAGTTGACCATCTTCACAGAAAGGTAGTTCGTATTGAGAAATTTGATAGGCCTTGGGGAGATCAGGATAAAAATAATTTTTCCTTGCAAAATGCGAAATACGGTTGATACGACAGTCAAGAGCAAGGCCAGCCAAAATAGAATATTCCACTGCCTGTTTATTTAATACCGGAAGGGCACCAGGCTGACCTGTACATACAGGACAAATATGGGTATTTGGAGGAGCGTCATAGGAAACCATGCAGTCACAAAAAAGTTTGGTTTCTGTCTTTAATTCAACATGGGTTTCAAAGCAGATAATAATGTCAAAATCCATCTGATTAATCCAGTATTTTGGGGACTTTAAAATAATTTTCTTCCCTGTCAGGGGCATTAGCTAAAAGATCGTCATTATTTTGGGGCACCGGATATTTGTCCTCCCTCCATATATTTTTCATTTTCAGGACATGACTGGAAGGCTGGATATTCTCCGTATTAAGTGTTTCAAGTTTTTCTATGTATCCAAAGATTGTATTCAGGTCTTTTTGATATTCATCGATCTCAACATCACCAAGCTGCAAATGTGCCAATTTGGCCACATGTCGAACCTCATCTTTTGAGAGCTTTTCCACAGGCCTTGCATGGGCTTCCTGATCACTTAAAACTGCGCTAACGGCCCCTGCTGGTTTCCTTGCTGCAACTGATTTTGCGTCCAGCCCCAAATCCCGCAATTGGGTTTCCTTGACAGTGGAAGGAGCCTTTGTTAAAGGACAAAAGGCCCTGCGATTTTTTGGAAAGGCAATAACATCCCTAATAGATGAGGCCTTAAGGATCATGGCAACCATACGATCAATGCCCAAAGCAAGTCCTGCATGGGGAGGAGCTCCGTATTCCAGGGCCTTTAGGAAAAAGCCAAATTTGGCATGGGCCTCGTCATGGCTCAATCCAAGGGCATTAAAGACCTTCTCCTGAATAGCCATTTCATGGATTCTGATGCTCCCGCCGCCAAGTTCTTCGCCATTTATCACCAAATCATAGGCCCTGGAATTCAGCGCCAGGAGATCCTCAATATCTTCAGGATCAAAATCACTGCGATTTGGCATGGTAAAGGGATGATGCTGTGAATTTATTTTACCATCCTTTAATTCAAATAGAGGAAAATCAGTGACCCATAAGGGGCTAAATGTATCTTCAGGGATTATTCCAAGTCTTTTTGCCACATGCAGCCGCAAACTGCAAAGAGATTTATTTACCAGGTCAAGAGATGTATCCGCTATCATCATCAGAACATCCCCATCTTCAGCCTTGAAACTGTTTATAATCCCCAGCTGTTCTTTGGGAGTGAAAAACTGGACAATATTTGATTGTAGTTTTCCGTTTATAAGCTTCATCCAGGTCATGCCCCTGGCTCCAAAAGAAGGAACAATGTTTAAGGCATACTCATTCTGAAGCACATTTTTGCTTAAGGCATTCGCGTGACCTTTAATACAAAAACCTTTTATCAGGCCTCCATTATTAATTATCCTTTTGAAAATCGAATATTTTGAATTTCGAACAACATTGCTTACGTCACAGAAGGCCATGCCAAAGCGCTTATCAGGCCGATCGGTGCCATAAAGATCCATGGCTTCAGCATATGTCATACGCTCAAAAGGCTTTTTAAGTTTTATCCCTCCGATGGAAAATGTCCTGCAAGTCAACTCTTCAATAAGCTCATAGATAAATTCCTCATCAATAAAGGAAGCTTCTATATCCAGTTGGGTAAATTCCGGCTGCCGGTTGGGTCTTAAATCTTCATCCCGAAAGCACCGGGCAATCTGAAAATAGCGATCCATGCCACCCATCATAAGCAATTGTTTAAAGAGCTGGGGAGATTGCGGCAAGGCATAGAATTTTCCTCTATGTACCCTGCTGGGAACCAGGTAGTCGCGTGCGCCTTCCGGAGTGCTGCTGGTCAAAAAAGGAGTCTCAACTTCTATGAAATTATATTTATCAAGATATTCTCTGATGCACTTGATTATTTTATATCTTTTGATAAATAGTTCCTGAACAGAGGGTCTGCGCAGATCAAGGTATCTATGCTCAAGTCTTAGCTCCTCATCTACCTGGACAGGACTTGATTGAATCTCTTCATCCAGGATCATCGCTTTTTCAGAAATCTTGAAGGGTAGATTTTTGGCATGGGAAAAGATATTTAAACGTGTTGCAAAGACCTCCACATCGCCAGTATCAAGATAAGGATTTTCCGTTCCCTTATCTCTCAAGGCCACCTTTCCATTGACCTCTATAATATCTTCTTCCTTGAGGGTGACAGCCTCATTATACCCATCCATACAAACCTGAGGATCAAATACAACCTGCACCATCCCCCGAATATCCCTTAAATGTATAAAGAGGATATTTCCATGGTCACGTATGGCATCTACCCAACCCATTAAAATAAGGTCCTGACCTGTCATGGAGAGATTTAATTCTCCACAATATATCCTGTTTTTCCAATCCATTTGCTACCAAAATCCAAATTTTTTTATTTGATAATTGAGGAAAAAGATGTCCTTCTCCTTTTTACCAGGCATGGGAGGATCCCCTCCTATGATGTTTGAAGCAGGTTCAAAATGCTTCCACCTCTACTTCATGCAGATGGCTTATTCATCTGCCAGTGCGTGTCGCACGTAGATAGATCTCGTTCTGCTGATGAGCTTTTTATGAATTCATACTATCTTAAGTATACCTAGTATGGCATCATATACTTTATCAGTAAAATATAATCAAGTATCACTAGCCAAATTTATAAAAAAACGCAACTATTCAGCTATTTCAAAGATGCTGATTTCAGACACGCAACACTGATATGATTAAACTTTGAAACTGTTTGAACCATAGAG
>DAOWOF010000230.1 GCA_030642205.1 Desulfobacteraceae bacterium
TCCCTCAAATAGGTTGCCTGTTTGAGGGAGGCAACACAACAAATACCGGAACAATAGGGAAGATGGTTCTCATCCCTTGAACCTGCACATTGTATAAAAGCTATTTTTTTGACCTCCTTCCCATCAGAAGGACGAAGAATTTTACCTCCTGTAGGCCCACTAGGGGAGCTAAGACGCTCCATCATGACATTAGTAATAACATTAGTATTCTCACCAAAGCCATAGTATTCAATTTTTTTGGCGTCATAAGGTTCCCATCCCGCAGCCCAGATAATGGCCCCCGCCTTAATATCAAAGAATTTTTCCTTCATATCTAAATCAATAGCGCCATATTCGCAGGCTGCCTGACATTTTTTCCCATCATCCGTCCCTGCAATTGAAGGATCAAGGACATACCTCATGGGATATGAGAAGACCTGGGGTAGATAAGCCGCCTTTATTTTATCCATTCCATAATTAAAGGGATTATCCATCTCAGTTTCACAAACTTCAGCACATTTTCCACAACATGTGCATTTCTCATTAACATAACGAGGAGAAATTTTTATGGTTACATCATAATCTCCCTCTTGGCCGGCAACCTTATTGACTTCAGCCATTGTAAAAAATCTAATCTTGGAATTTTGTTTCATCCTGCGAAAATTTATTTCCAACCCACAGTTTGGTGGACATAATTTTGGAAAATATTGATATATCTGTGAAACACGTCCACCTAAATAAGGATTTTTTTCTATTAAAACAATATTATATCCGGCCTCGGCCGCTTCCAGGGCGGCAGTGATTCCACTCATCCCTCCGCCAACCACTAAAATAGTCTGGTTTGTCGTTTGTACCTCTGCCATTTTTCCCTCCAGGAATTGAAGTATTTACATATCTTAAAAAAGATTTTAGCAATGTTACATTATCGAAGCCATCATCGTTAATCTACAAAGAACTTTTCAGGTTTCTCGCACTGGCTTTAGCAAAATCTTTTCTTAAAAGCTATAATATGCAATGCCTATTTTAAACTAAAAAGCGTATTCCGTTGATAGACATATTTAAAGCCCCGTTGATGGAGATCCTAAATATGTCCATTAACCAAATACGCTTTTTTCTAATGAAATGCGCGGGCTGTTATTACTTATTATCCCGATTAATTCATCGCAACATTAATGCAACAATAATCTTATAATTATGCCCCGGACAAAAAAAGATGCCCAGGACATAATTGTTAAAGATTAATATTTATATACCAGGAATGTTCCAAACGTCCTTCTTCGACATTTCCCATTCACCAGATGAAGACACATACGTACAGTTAGCAAAACAATGCCAGTTTTCCTCATCCATTGTAGGAGTATCAGACCTGAAATAATAACCAGGCCATCTGGTCTCTTCCCTAAAAAGCATGGTCCTTACATGGGCCTCGCCCTGCCACATCCTATGAACATTTTCCCAGCATCTTTCCAGCTGATATATATCAGGAGCACCCAATTTCTCGGAGTCTTCTTTCAAATAGACAAACAGCTCCATTGCCCTTTCAAGATTGGCCTTGCTGGTCTTGAATGCTGCTGTAACGCCACCTGCATACTCATCCATCATTTTTTGTAAACGATGCATGAACTGTAAAGGAAGAATATAGTTAGGATTAACATCAGGAGAAGTTGTCAGACCACAGTGCTCTGCATAGATATCCAATGGTTTAAGGATCGTTGTCTTTAATTCTTCAACCTTAGCCATATCAACCTTAGGATCAGCGCCTTTCTCAACAATATATTTAATTGCCGCTTTACCAGTGATCCTGCCCTCTGCATGAGAACCAGAGGAGAATTTATGACTTGAAGCGCCTGACGCATCGCCAGCCGCAAACAGGCCGTCTACTGTAGTCATTTGAGGATAACCCCATTTATAAGGAGTATCCAGATCTTCCGGACCACTTACCCATGCGCCTGATGCTCCAGAGTGAGAACCAATAAAATAAGGTTCACATGCTGCAATTTCAGAATGTTTTTCTTCCGGTTTTACATTTAAGGCTGCCCATAAATGAGCCTGGGAGATAGTCATATCCAAGAAATCTTCCCATGCCTCAGCTTCAAGTTCTTTCATTTTTTTCTTGAAGGCCTTTGGGTCATCCTTTAATACTTCTGCCAGTTTGTTGATAGCCTCATCTGTTTCCATATACAGAGGACCCAGGCCTGCGTCAACATCAAGCATACCAAGATAATTTCTTAGGTTAGCAGGAATCGGTTTGGCCAATCCATAAGGAGCCCAGTTCTGAAGCTCGCTTTTCCGGACAGACATATACTCGCCGCCCTCAGCGCTGATTGCCCTTGATTTGAAAAGCAAGAACCATGCACCAACAGGACCATAAGCATCTTTAAACCGAACAGGAATAAAACGCACTTCCTGACATGTCATCTCAGCGCCAGCCTTGAGAGTAAAATATGCGCTGGATCCAGTATTAAATGGTGGATACCATGAACGTCCAAACCCTTCACCTACTGACCTGGGGCGGAATACATGTACAGCACCACCCATTGTACAAACAGTAGCCTTGGCTTTAAATACATAGAATTTCTCTTCACGCGTGCTAAAACCAACAGCGCCTACGCACTTGTTGCCGTCAAGAAGAGGCTCTACAATAAAAATTCGCTCCATAACTTCGCCACCGGCCTCAGCAATAGCATTCTTTGCTGCTTCCGCAACGATGATCTTGTATGACTCACCATTGATCATAAGCTGCCAGCGGCCTTCATGAACATACTTGCCATCTTCATCGAGCCAGATTTTAAGGCCCCATTTTTCAAACAAATGCACAGATGAATCTACATGTCGGGCAATATTGTATACCAAATCCTCTCTGGAGATGCCCATAAGATCCTGACGAACGTACCTGATATAATCATCTACAGTATTATCGCCATCTTTGATGCCTACATACTGATTAATTGCAGACAAGCCCATTGCAACTGCGCCACTTCTATCCATAGCAGCCTTATCAACCACAGTTATCTTAAGACCATTTTTCTTGGCCCAATAAGCGGCCTCTGTAGCAACGCCACAAGCTGCAAACCCACCACCAATTATCAATAGATCGGTGCTGACCTCTACTGTTTCAAAATTAGCCATTTCTATAATACCTCCTACTTAAACTATGGTGCGGGAATGGAATCCAGGCCTAAAGACACTGGCTCAGTTGCCAAAGCGGGGCTATTGAGATCATCATGTACTGCATATCCACCTAGAGGATCAGCTGAGCCTTCTTCGGTTGTCCTAATAGGGAATTTAAATCTCTTAAGGCTACCATCACGAAATTTAACCGTCCACATGATATCCTGAGAACCACGCAGAGGAGTAACGCTCGCACCCATTGGGATAAAATCTGCATATCCTCTAACATCCATAGCCTGCTGAGGACAGATCTTTACACAACACTGACATTCCCAACACATTGAAGGATCACGATTATATGCTTTCATCTTTTCTTTGTCTAAAATCATGAGGTCATTAGGACAAATATACATACAAGCAGTCTTATCCTGTCCCTTACAACCATCACATTTATCTACTATTACAAAACTCGGCATTATATTACCTCCTGTACTAACAAATTATGATGTTATTAACAGTTTTTTGAAGGTTAAAAGTTGAATTCCTTTACACCTCCTTTCTTCAAAAAAATTAAATATTTTCAATTTATCAGCAAAAATAATTATTTAGCTTCCTGACTTCATAGCAATTTGCATATTTATTTACAAATGTTTTTTATATTTAAATTGATGATAGTGTCAAGTAAAATTACCTTATTACAAATAAAAAATATTAGATTAAGCAGATAAAGATTATCTATTTAAAATCCATCCCTAAAA
>DAOWOF010000190.1 GCA_030642205.1 Desulfobacteraceae bacterium
CATTTGTAGATATTGATATATATAAAAACACAAATATGTAGTTTTTTATAGATTAGATAGGAAACAGGACACTGAAATCTATTATTGTATTTAAAGACAAGGACAGAATCTATTATGACAAAAACACAGGCTAAAAACATGAGTCAACCGGGTCACAGAAAATCACGCGATTTTCAAACAGGGGCTGTTTTAACTGTATCTGTCAGCCACTTCATTCACGATATTTATTCAAGCTTTCTGGCCCCACTATTACCCTTATTGATTGAAAAGCTATCACTCTCTTTAACCAGGGCCGCTCTGCTCTCAACAATAATGCAAATCCCGGCCCTGCTGAATCCTTATCTAGGTACCATTGCTGATCGTAAAACAGGCCGTTGGTTTATCATCCTCACTCCTGCCACAACAGCTATTCCCATGAGTATGATAGGGCTGGCTCCTGGTTTTGGAGTTCTCGCAATCCTTCTTTTTGTGGCAGGCATCAGCGCGGCCGCATTTCATGTACCAACACCTGTGATGATATCCAGGCTTTCCGGTTCCCAGATTGGAAAGGGTATGAGCTTTTTTATGACAGGAGGCGAACTTGCCAGGACTGTGGGGCCTCTGGCAGCAATAGGCGCGGTTTCTCTTTTTGGTCTGGAGGGGTTTTTTCCTGTCATGCTGGTTGGCATTATTGCCTCAATTATACTATATTTCAGATTAAAGGATCAGCCATTTAACCTGGCCAACAAGAAAAATCCAACCATTATAGAAACATGGCAAAAGATGCGTCATGTCCTGGTCCCGCTTACAATAATATTGATTCTCAGAAGCTTTATGCATTCCGCAATATCAACTTTTTTACCAACCTTTATCCAGATTGAAACCAATAATCTTTGGCTGTCAGGGGTTGCCCTGACTATTTACGAGGCCTCTGGCGTAATCGGCATTCTTGCCTCAGGTCCTATGAGTGATCATTTTGGAAGACGGCAAATTATTTTGATTTCAATGATAGCAACCCCCTTTTGTCTCTTGTCTTTTTGCTGGATACAAGGTCCAATACGACTTGTAATGCTGGGTATCACCGGAATATTTTTGCTTTCCACAACCCCGGTAATGCTGGCACTGGTACAGGATCACGCAAAGGACAGCCCTTCGGCTGCCAATGGTTTATTTATAATGATTTCCTTTATAGCCAGATCTGCTATAGTTTTATTGGTTGGTATGATGGGAGACGTGATAGGATTGAAGTCAACTTATGTAGTCAGTGCGTTTCTGGGCCTTCTTGCGATTCCTTTTGTGATGATGCTTCCCGAGAAATAATGTCATCGTAAAAGAGATTTCTCCAGGATCCTTTTATCTTTTCTCTTAAATTTAAATATTGGTCTGCTGAAACCTTGGGCGACATTTCCTGAAGGCTTAGTCTGTGAGCAGCAGTACGATAGGTCAAATAGGCATTTTTCAGAATAGAGGACCTTTCCCTATCAAGTATCCCAATGGAGGAAAGGGTTTCCAGCAGACGAATATTATCAGACCAATCCAGAAGTTGTATAAATTCAGATGCATTAAGAAGCACCAGATATTGAACTATGAATTCAATATCAACCATTCCTCCAGGACTTTGCTTGATATGAAACATATCCTGATCATGAGACTTGTGTTCCTGGCACATGCGTTTTCTCATTTCGATAATTTCTTTTTGAAGTTTATCCTTTACGCGGACCTGTTTGAGGATATCCCGCCGAATTTTCTGAAAATGCTTTTTTAATAATAAATCACCGCCAATGGGCCTTGCCCTTATAAGGGCCTGGTGTTCCCATGTCCAGGCCTTGGCCTTCTGGTATTCATGAAAGGCTCCTATATGGCTGACCAGAAGACCGGCATTGCCACTGGGACGCAGTCTCATATCAACCTCATATAATCTTCCTGCCGATGTATGAGCAGTCAGGAGATGGATAACCCTCTGGCCCAATCGTGCATAAAACTGGGGACTATCCAAAGGACGAGGCCCATCGGTTACCTCGCCTTGCTTTCCAGCGTGGAGGAATACAAGATCAAGGTCAGACCCATACCCAAGCTCAATACCTCCCAGTTTACCATAGGCAATTACGACAAAACCCTTATCACAAGGCTTGTCTTCAAGAAAGGAATTCGGCTTGCCATGACGTTCAACCAGATGATTCCAGGCCATATCAAGGACTTTATCCAGGACAACCTCCGCAATATCAGAGAGATGGTCGCTGACTCTCATAATCGGCAGCAAACCTTTGATATCAGCCGCCGCCACATGTAAGGTATGAATCTGCTTGAAGATACATAATTCCTGAATCCGGTATTCAAGATCATCAGAAGAAAACATTGAAAAACGGTGGCTGACATCTTTCTCCATTTCAGATTTATCTGATAAAAAATAAAGGGATCGCGGGTCCAGCAGTTCATCTAAAAGGACTGGATGACGTGCCAGAAAGGAAGCTATCCATGGGCTGGCTCCGGTTAGGTCTATTAAATGTTTAAGAGCGGAATGATTTTCCAGCAAAAGCGATATATAACAGGTGCGCCTTCCTATGCTCTTGATTAGATCAATTATTCTGGGCAGGATAAGGTCGGATTGGTCTGACAAACCAACTTCTTTTAACAAAACAGGAACTAAGTGGTCAAGACGCTGCCGGCCTTCATTGCTCATGGCGCGTGTGGCAGAATCACTTCGTAAATCATTCAGGACAGACAAGGCCTTATCGGTTTCTGAAAATCCTGCTGTTGTGAGGCTCTCTTTTACTTTACTCTCCGATCCATGTACCAGCCACAGTTCTTCCAATTCATTTCTTATGTCTTCTTCTTTTTCTTCTGCATCCCGGGTCTGAAGCAGATTATTAAAATGAAGGTGAACATTTCTCCGATGCATCCCAAGTTTGGCAATAAATAGATCCCAGTCAGCAAAACCCATAGAAGATGCAAGCCTCTCCTTTCCCATCTCATCTGATGGGAGCATATGCGCCTGTTGATCTGAAAATTCCTGCAACCGATGTTCTGTATTTCGTAAAAATTCGTATGCGGCGAGGAGTTCGACACAAACATCCTGGGGAATCAGTTTCTCATCAGCCAAAATCTGTAGAATTTTTTGAATGCCCTGGTATTGAAGGAGAGGATTTACTCCGCCACGAATAAGCTGAAATATCTGCCCAAAAAATTCTATCTCCCGAATTCCGCCTGATCCAAGTTTGATATTATCGGCCATCCCCGACCCCTTAATTTCAAAGGAGATCTTTTTTTTCATATCCCTTAAGGAATCAAAGGCCCCAAAATCAAGATAGCGCCTGAAAACAAAGGGCTTCATTCTCTTCAGTAAATCTGAGCCATCTTCCAGGGACCCGGCGACAACCCTTGCCTTGATCCAGGCATAGCGTTCCCAGTCACGCCCCTGTGTCTGATAATAATCCTCCATAGCATTAAAGCTCATTATTAAAGGGCCATTTTCGCCATATGGCCGAAGACGAAGGTCAACCCTGAACACCAGGCCAGCATCAGTTTTGGCGCCAATCACATCAACCAGCTGTCTCCCAAGCCGGACAAAGAATTCCTCGTTGGTGACAGATCTTGCTCCGCCCCTTGTTTCACCTGCCTCAGGAAAGGCAAATATAAGGTCAATATCCGAAGAAAAATTAAGCTCCCTGGCTCCAAGCTTGCCCATCCCTATTATTATCAAAGATTGCGGACTGCCATCTTCTAACTCCGGCCGACCATATAATGAGCATTGCCAGTCGTATAACAAACCTGCTGCCTGCTGCAAACAGGCATCCGCGAGATTTGTAAGATCTTCCATGGTTTCGGTAAGGCCCGCGCATCCAGTAAGATCACGCCAGGCAATTCGCATCATTTGCCGAAGTCGAAAACGACGCAGGATCAAAGAAAGAGTTGTTTTACCATCAACTTCTTCAAGTAAAAGTCCAAGCTGCTTAACATATTCCTCTGAGTCATATTGGTTCTCAAGATCGCCTTTTTTTATCAAATCTTCCAGCAGCCGGGGTTCTTTAATGGCGTTTTCAGCAAAAAAATTACTATAGACGAAGACTTTCTTTAGTTGAACAAGGAATTCAGAATTACCTGGAAATGTTAATTTTCTTTCTTCACACACGAGCTGGAATTCTTTATATTTATTCTCGCAATCCCTTTGAAGAGTTGCCTTAAAATATTTTTGAGTTTTCATATTTAAGCATAATCAATAAATTTGAGTAAAATATATCCTAAAAAAAATGGCTCTTTAGAGTTTTGAATGGGTAACCGTGGCATAATCCTGGTAAGATAAATCAATAAACCAGGAGGAAGCCAAGGTTGACCTTTTGTGTTTTTTACTGAAGTGCTGTTTTAAGAAGGTTAAAGACAATCTCCCCTCCATTGGATTTCGCATAGTCCAAAATAAGAGGAATAAATTGACCTGCCATCTCTTTACTTAATCCAAGCTTGGAGAAGGAATCATACAAACCAGCCATTTTTCCCACTGCTCCGATATTTTCACTTAACATGGAAGAAATTCCTCCCAGAGTACCTAACCCTTTTTCACTTTTTGGAGCAGCGGCCATAAGCGGTTCAACTTCCGGCATAGCAGTTATCACTTTTAAAAAGTCTTCAACATCCATATTCTGCTTTGCAGCATTAAAAATAGAACCTGCCCCTCCTTCTGCCTGCTGAGTTGTAA
>DAOWOF010000222.1 GCA_030642205.1 Desulfobacteraceae bacterium
CATCAGATTGGTCCATATAGTGAATGTGCCCATCATACCCATAATCTGGGTCATGGGGCCGTCAATCTGATATGCCCTGGATGAAATAGCCTCAATAGGCGACATTTCATTGGTATTTAATTTAACAAATGTCTGATAATCACCACTAACACGCATGAAATAAGACCTTGGTTCAAAATCCTGTTCTCTGAAATCAGAAGGCGCAGGTTGTTCCTCCACATTAAAGGAAACCGGTTGGCCTCCCTCTATACGCCAAGCGACAAGGCGATCAATATCTCCAGGGCAATCTTTTATTAGATAGCATAATGATAATGTTAATCCCTGAGCCATAGTTTTATATTGCTCATCGGTTTTCATTTTTTCGGCTAATGCTTCGTAGAATTCTTTTGAGGTAAATTGCATTTGATTCTCCTTAAGACTAGTAGTAGTTATTAAAAATATAAGGAAGGGGGTCAAATCTAAACAGGGAAACCGATTGAATGTATGAGAGAACGTTATAATGTCTTTCACAAACTTTCATTTATCATATGCTCAAATGACCAATATCCCTTATGTTTAAAATCACGAGCTTTCTTGCCAGTGCCAAATTGCCCTTCCAGCCATATTTCCTGAGCGTGTTTTACAGCAGCAACTTTTTTCTCGTACTCCGGAGATCCTTTTTTCAAGCCTTCTGCCACAAGACATTTTTCCAGCATAATGCCTTCCGGGCTCCACATCTCATAGACTTCTCTCTCATAGACCCAGCTCTTCTGGGATACCCCATGTTTTTTCAGGATCTGCCATAGATCTTCTCTTTCCCGGTCATCGCAATAAATACATAAAACACACTCATCCAGATCAAATATCTCTTCCGCATCACGTGTATATTTCATGCTGTGGATCTCCCTTTCTTCCACATATGGATCCAGTTCTTTGGCAAGCCCATCAAGATGGACTCTGGTCCCCATGACAACCCATTTTCCAAAATGTTCCAGGTATTCATCCTTTGATAACTTTTCCCCTTGATACTCAACAGGAAAAGCAGAGTCAGAAGGAAGCACATAAATCCAATAAGAGTTCGGCAGGTCAACTATCATATTTATTTTCTCCAGCAACCGGGGTCTGCTGCCATAAAATCGCCGGTCAGGGCATAGGCCCTGCGGCGGCATCCTCCACATACAAATTTATATTCACAGCGACCGCATTTCCCCTTTAAATTATCCCTGTCACGCTCCTGTTTCAGGAGTTTCGAATTATGCCATATATCCCTTAAAGACTCTTTTTTCAAATCACCAGCTTCCAGAGTCAATACATCGGCGGCCACCACATGACCAGTAGCATTAATGCAGTATTGGAATATGCCATAAGCACAACCCAGGCAAAAGCCATCGCTTTGATCAGGATCGCCACAGGTTTTTAAAAGTTCCTTCTCCTCAGTAATCAAACAACGGTTTTCAAAGAGAATTTTATGAGCACCATATTTTTTCCTGGCCTCCAGGAGATAAAACTGCAATTCCCTCGTTTGTTCCGGAGAAAGCATTAAATCCTTATGATTCCTGCCCCTTCCCAAGGGCAAAAATTCCACAATTGTAAATATAGCTCCCAAATCCATAGCCATGGCCGTCAAATCAGGGATCTCACGCAAATTCGTCTTGTGAACGGTAGGAATCATGACAACACTATTTATGCCGGCCTCTCTGCAGTTTTTAATTGCTGAAATAGCTCTTTCAAATGATCCCTTTCCACGATTCCAGTCATGAGTTGACTTTAAACCATCAACGCTTACCTTAACCTGAAAAGCGCCTGCTTCTCTTAGATCCCAGGCATAATCAGGGGTAAGTGAAAATCCGTTTGTATTGATGGAGACTGCCATATACCGGGATGTATAAGAAATAATTTCAAGCAAATCTTCTCTGACAAGCGGCTCCCCGCCGCCAAAAACTATCGCCTTTGTGCCGCTATCAGCTATGTTGTCAATAATGGCTTTTACTTCCTGGGTAGTTAATTCATTATCAAGTGGTTTACCTGAATCAGCAAAGCATAATTTACAACGCAGATCACATTTTTCTGTAATACTAAACCAGGCATAAAGTGGCTGTGATTTAGCCAAGGCAGCTTTATATTTATCTCTTGTAACAGATACAAACTGATCCTTAGAAAGATCTTGCTGTAAATTTAGCCCTCCCATGCCTAACCCCCGACTGATACTTTTAAATCCCGAGCCTCCAAGATATCCTTTAAGCTTTCCAGATTTTCCCTGGACTGTTCCTGTTTTCCGGCATAAGGATAGATCCTTCCTGTGGAGTCATATTTTGTCTCGCCATAGCTATGGTAAGGAAGTAAAGAAACTTTTTCCACAGCGCCTCCCAGATCCTTCACAAAACCTGCCAGTTGGGATATATTCTTTTTCGAATCATTAAAACCCGGAATAAGGGGGCAGCGAATCCATATCCTGGTATCAGTCTTTGCCAGCTTTTTAAGATTGCTCAGGATCAGCTGATTTGTAACCCCTGTCTCCTGTTCATGAATTTTTGGATCCATCTGTTTGATATCGTAGAGAAAAAGATCCACATATGGAATAATTTTTTCCATATTATCCCAACTGCTGTATCCGGTAGTATCAATGGCTGTATTAAGACCTTCCATCTTGGAGGCCATAAATAGCTCTTTAATAAAATCTATTTGTGTTAAAGGCTCGCCTCCCGAAATGGTCATGCCCCCATCTTCATCATAAAATCCCTTATCCTTTAGAACCTCTTCCAAGCATTCAGCAACATCAACCTGGCGCCCTGAAATGTCTATTGATTTAGATGGACATACTTCTGCACATTTAAGGCATTGATCACATTTGCTCCAATCAATGATTCTCTTCTTTTCAGGTTTATTGGATGTTTGTGATTTAAGCGCTGCAACCGGATTGGTAAATGGCTGGAATATATTGGCAGGAGCCTTCACAACTGGCCTGGATTCAGTGAATTCTGATTCTACAAGCTTGATAGCTCCCTGTGGACATATTTCCGCACATTTCCCGCATGAAATACATTTAATATCTCTAACAATTATCTCCGGCTTACTACTTTGTGATTCAGGATTAGAACACCAGCCGCAGTGCAGAGGACAACCTTTAATAAATATAGTGGTGCGTATCCCTGGACCATCATGAATTGAATATCGCTGAATATTAAATATAATACTTTTAAGGTTAGACTCCTCTTTAATTACTGCCATAGTCAGGATACCTCAATTAAGTCTTCACAATCAGGACTCAACAGATGCATGATTACTGCCTTAAAAAAACCTCTTGATGGATATTTATTTTTTTCAAAAAGGCAGGATGTCAAATGATGTCTGTTAGCCGTGGAAATAAGTCTGGTGTATTAAGGAGGCTGTCTGTTAAAAAAATGGTTTATTATTTTAAAAGACAACCTCCAAAAGCATTCAAAACCATAAACGACCTAAGATCAAGATCCTACATGCAATGCTCTGACCTTGCCATAACATGGTCTTGTACGACTTCAGGCAGATCTATAAAATAAGCGCTATAGCCTGCAACCCGCACTAAGAGATCGGAATGTTTCTCAGGATGTTTTTTTGCATCTTTAAGTATCTCATTATTGACCACATTAAACTGAATATGATAGGTATTTCCGGTATTAAACCATTGATTCAGATAATTGCGGAAAAGCTTCTTGTTTTCAGCTCCTTCAAGGGATTGGGGCATGATCCTCTGGTTTAAAAGATCATTCATTAAAAAAGGTATCTTGCCAATGGAATTCAATGTGGCAGTAGGACCTTTAACATCCCGGCCAGGCGCTGGAGCCAGAGTGCTGTCTGCGCCAGCCTCGCCTACCCTTCGACCGTCAGGAGTGGCATGAATACCTTGAGGCAATACCATGGGAGAAACACCTGTGCTGCCATCATATGTCCAGGATCTTCCCCAGGCATCCTTTACTTTTGCCATTGATTTCAGGATGTCACGATGAGATTTTATCGCCCAATCATCCGCGTAATCATCATCATTGCCGTATTTCGGGGCCTGGAGGAAGAGC
>DAOWOF010000258.1 GCA_030642205.1 Desulfobacteraceae bacterium
CTACGCCCCTCCCCTGGGAGCATTGGCCCTTCAATGGGATAATACAATGAAATATATGCAAGAACTCCCCCTGGTGCATTCTACAGGAGCAATCCTTATATCTTCCAGGTATTTTAACAAATTGCCTCCTGACCTCTCCGGACTACTTTGTGAAATCTTTGATAAATACATGAAAACGCTTACACTTAAATTAAGAGAACAAAATCAGGAAGCTCTTTATATTCTCAAGAAAAATGGCATAACCATCACACCATGCCCCACCGGAGCAGATCTTGCTGATTTCAGAAAAATACATGATGTGGTTGCAAAGAAACTAGTTGAAAAAATTTATCCCAAGGATGTTCTTGAACGAGTTTACAGGATAATCCAAACCGCCAAAAAAAAGAATGCTTATCCTAAAAAGGATTGATTTTATCCTAAAAAAACTGGAAGGGTATCTGATTTTTTTCTTTTTGGCTCTAATGGTCAGCCTTACCTTTCTGCAAGTATGCCTCAGAGGCCTTTATACTCATGCGCATATTCATTGGGCCAACACCTTAATGGGATATTTTGACTGGTCTGAACCATTTGTAAGGCTGCTTGTATTATGGCTGACCTTTCTGGGAGCTTCCCTGGTTACCAGAGAAGATAAACATATAAAGATTGATCTCTGCCACCACTTATTATCCCCAAGATTGCTCTTGATTCGTAATCTGATTATTTCCATTGTCTGCTCTTTAGTATCAGGCATTATGGTCAAAGTCTCCCTGGAATATATAAAAATGGAGATTGAGTTTGGGGGCTCCATGTTTCTTAACCTTCCATCCTGGCTGGGGCAATCAATTATTCCCATTGGCTTTGCCTTGATCCATTTACGTTTCTTGCTGGACACCATTATAAAAGGCAGGCAACTTTTTTACTGGAAAAAGCAATGATTATACTGATGGTTATTTTATTGCTCATATTAGTATTCATGGGCTTGCCCCTCTTCATAGGGCTTTTGGCAGCGGCAATGCTTGGACTCTATGTCAACCAGGTTGAATTTACAGCTATAGTAATCGAAATATTCAGACTGGCTAATTCACCTGTCCTGCTTGCAATCCCCCTTTTCACCTTTACAGGCTACCTTTTGGCAGAAGGCAATACAGGCGCCCGCATGGTCAGATTTTCCAGAAGCCTGTTGGGATGGCTTCCCGGAGGTCATGGCGTGGTAGCTATTATAACATGCGCGTTTTTCACATCTCTTACAGGCGCCACAGGCATTACCATTATTGCCCTTGGGGGGCTTCTTTTCCCGATGCTCATCGCAGAAAAGTATGAGGAAGATTTTACGCTGGGACTTCTTACTATTTCAGGCAGTCTGGGACTTCATTTTCCACCTTGCCTCGCAGTTATCCTCTATGGCTTTGTTTCCGGAGTTAATATCGAAAAATTATTCATTGCCGGTATCTTGCCAGGTATTTTGATAATTTCCATTCCAGCTGTTTATTCAATTTACAAGGGCAAAAAATGGAATCTCAATCGCCCCCCATTCTCAAGCAAGGAGTTCCTTTCAGCCTTTAGAGAAGCAATGTGGGAATTGCCAATTCCTCTGGTAATTATCGCGGGCATCTATTCAGGGCTAAATACAGCCACAGAGGCTGCAGCCATTACAGTAGGATATGTCATCATTATCAAGACCCTGGTTTTCAGGGAGCTGAGTTTTTTTAAAGATTTGCCAGGAATAGCCATAGAAAGCATGAAGATGGTGGGCAGCATCCTGATTATCATGGGGGCAGCCTTAGGATTTACCAATTATCTGATTGACGCGTTTATTCCCATTAAAATCCTTCATTTTCTGGAAGGCTTTATACAAAGCAGGGTGGGATTTTTACTGGTTCTTAATCTTTTTTTGATAGTAGTTGGCTGTATGATGGATATCTTTAGCGCTATACTTGTGATTGTGCCTCTAATAGTCCCCCTTGCGGCCCGTTTCGGGATTGATCCAGTACACCTTGGAATCATTTTTATCGCCAACCTGGGCATTGGCTATAATACACCTCCAGTCGGCCTTAATCTCTTCATTGCAAGCTCCCGGTTCAAACGTCCGGTTGTTCATTTATACAAGGCGACCCTGCCATTTTTGCTGCTCTTATTAACAGGTCTGTTTATAATCACTTATTTTCCGGCTTTGACACTTTTTTTACCCAAACTGTTGATGAACTCGTAAAGGGTCAAATCAATTCCTTTGAAAACTGTTTTTGTCAGACCAGCCAGGAGTCAGCAATCGGGTATTCTATAAACTCTATCCTGCATACAACTTCGGGCAACCTTTGCATATGCCCGGCAGCTGATTTTTATAAAAGGCTTCGCGAAAATCTCTGTACGCCTTTTTCCGCCAAATATCTCCAATTAGCGCATCGTTGATATTTCCAAAAATCAGCCGCTGATATTGTCTCTCTCCATCGCGGTATAAGTAAACTTTCTGTGATACAGGCAGGTTGAGAAAAACACAGGGAGACACCATCCCGTCAGCAGATACAAATAATGCCCGCTGAACGTTTTCAGCGCACCTTAGACGACGTTCTCCCGGTTTATGTAGTTGATAGTAAATCTTCATCCCATATTGCTCACCAACTACACTCACTGCATCCAATCGTGATCGAAGTTTCTCATACTCGTCCACAGTTGATGTTATGATGGTTTCGCCTGTAAGCTTTTCGCATGGCACAAAGTCCAAGGTGCTTATTATAATTTGGCTTACATCCAAGCCTTGCAAGACAAGAGGCAACCGCTCAATATCTTCGAGTCTGGAGCGCAAAAGGATATAGGCAATATGTACCTTTGGGAGTTCCTTTCCCAATTTTTTCTTTGTTTCGTGTATAATCCGGATAGCTTCCAATATTTTATCAAAGCTGGTTCCCTGACGGACCTCATCATTCCTTTTATCCACACCAGCAAGGGAAAAAGCCAACACTTCAATACCGCTTTTCACCACCCGGTAGATAGTTTCCTCGTTCAGCAACATTCCATTTGTCGTGGTTCCAACCTTGCAGCCAGCTTTTTTTGCCATCCGCACCATTGTAAATAATTCGGAGTTGAGGAATGGTTCCCCCCAGCCCTGAAGAAAAACCAGCCGGGTCTTTTTAAATGCCGGCATCAGATGCTCAAAAATCTCCAATGACAAATTTCTATTCAGCCAGGCATCCCGATAAACACTCCGTGGGCAATAGAGACAGGCTGCATTGCAATATGAAGTCACCTCCACTTGAATCCAATCTAACGATGGCGACAAAAAAGAACTAAACCATTCCCTGAACAACAAAATC
>DAOWOF010000219.1 GCA_030642205.1 Desulfobacteraceae bacterium
GCCCTCTTCTTCAAGAGTTCTCCAAATCCCTGAATATGACGAACAGGCGCCCTCAGATCATGGGAAACAGAGTATGAAAATGATTCCAGTTCCCGATTGGTCTGGTCCAGGAAATCACGATGCCTTATCAGTTCCTCTTCAGCCCTCTTTCTCTCTGAAATATCATTTACCATAAAAAGAGCATGCCTCTTGTTTTCCATATTAAAAGGGACAAGAAAGGCCTCAAAATCCACTAATTTACCAAACATAGAAACTGTTGAACATTCAAGAGAAGAGGGGGAATTTTCCTCTATAACCTGCTTAAACGCTTCAAGCAGACCTGTCCCATGCCAGGGCGCGAATGTATGAACGTTAGGCTTTGCCTCTAAAACCTTATCAATTGAACCTCCGACCAGTCTGGCAATAGATTCATTTAAGGCAAGACATTGGCCACAGGAATCAATAATCGCAATCCCGATGGGGGAATGTTCAATTATCTTTTTATTAAATTCAAGGGCATCCCTGATCTGTTGTTCCTGCCTTTTCTGCTCTGTGATATCACGCACAATATTAAATATACAGGATGGTCTATGAGAAGGATAATCCATCACAGAATCGCATACAATATATTTTCTGGTTTTATCAGGACGAACATATACCCCATATACTTCTTTGAGAAAACCTTGCTTGATGCACTTATTGTGCATTTTTTCAGCCAATTTAACATATTTCTCGGGAATCCAGTCAAACAAGGAACGACCAATAGCATCATCATGTTTTTTTACTCCCAACAAGTCAAGGTAAGGCTTATTTGCATCAAGGATAAAAAGTGATTGATCCACTACGCAATAACATGTATCTGTATGATCCATGATATATGACAAGCTGCCTTCAAATTCTACCCGGGTTTTTTGAGGTTTATCTTTCAGGGCTTCCTTTTCCGCGGCCAATCTCTCACGTGATAAAGAATCTCTCTCAAAAGGAGTATATTTTTGTTTTAAAAGATTTTTTTTCCCCTCCGCGTGACATCTCTGATAGAGCCCCTCTGCCTCCTGGATATGATAGGCTGCCTGGCCATGACCCTTTATGAAAAAGAGTTCCCCCAGGTTCTCATGAATAAAGCCTTCCAAAAAAAAGTATCCCTCAGCATGCGCCAAATCAATAGCATCCAGATACAGGTTGCGCACCTCTCTGAAAGAGGATTTCAATACCCTGGCCTTTTCAGCGTTGATAAAGGCCAGATAAGGCCTCACAAGAGGTCCCAAAGACGCCCAATTAGAGATCTTTTCCAGAACAGGCCACATTTCTTTTATAATTGTCTCCTTTTTTAAGGAAGACTTTTCAGCCTCAGCGCGCCTCAGGGCATTAAGCACAAAAATAATATGCCACAACCTTTCAGGAATCGTACTGATTATCCCTGGTAAATATTCCTGGCCATTCATAAGCGCCTGGTAACAAATGGCCTGATTATTAAAAAGATAGGAGGATGTTGCCTTATAAATCCAGTAATTTGCCAAAAGGCTTGTGCCTTGACAACCTTCCCAGAGATTAATATCTGTTAAAACATCTTCCGCTCTTTCATCAATGAGAGGCGCAAGGCCTGTATGATAAAAGCCATTCATCATGTCTTTAGCATATTGCATATTATTTTTCGCATAAAATGCACTTGCTTCAGCCGCTTGTTCTGCCACCCATTTATAATCATGGCCTTTAAAATAGCCCAGCCAGATAATCGCCATATAATTGGCAGCTGTAAACAAGAAATCACCGCATTTTTTAGTCGATTCTCTGGCTAAGATGGCCGCATCAAGGATTTCCGCGCAAGGCTTGGACCATATGAAACCGAGCCAGGCAAGGCATGTCATTCCCCGGCTGGCCCAAAAATTATCCGGAAATCGGGAAGAAATCTCATAAGAACGCTGCTCATATTGATCAGCAATTGCATATAAGTTATGTCCTCTTAGAAAAACGCTCGCAACAGCAAGGGGATAGCTTAATCGGGACTGGATAGCAGAAATGTGAGATGTTCCAAAATGAAAGACAGCCAGAAGAGCAATCAAATAGTGGGATATAGTCTGGCCAGTTAGATAATATGGCGGCATGAGATAATTACAACAACGCAGCAGCATCTCCGCCTTTTTAATAGATATCCTGCCAGAAATAGCCAGGCTGAAATCTTTCCTGCTTATGAAATTCAGCAAATCATCCAATTGACGATTAACCATGTCAATTTCCATTGGAATTTCCATCCCCAATAAAGCAAGGGCCTGATTGCCAGATTGAATTGATTTATCAAAATCACCCAAAGAAAGATAAAGAACAGATTGGTCCACCAGGACATCGGCCTGGTCAAGATCACCCTTCGCATTGGCCATCAAGTCCTTAAAAATGACATCCGCCCTTTGATAATTACCCCTGGTCAGGGCATTGGTCGCAAGATTCTTTTTGATAGCATAAGTCAGATCATAATCTTCCTGCCAACTCCTTTCAGATAGACGGATAAAGGCTTCCTGATAGAAGATGCCTGCCTCCCCAAGTGCGAGGGAAGCAGAGGCCTTGTTGCCGGCATGGTAGTTAATCAGCGTCTCCTGTCTTAACCTTCGAGGGTCACAGTCCTTGCTTTTTCCCAGATTCAGATGTCGGGCCAGGTCAAAGATATTCTCCATTTCTTCCAGTTTTGTGTCATCCGGAATTGCATCCAGCCATGCATTGGCAATTCGTAAATGAGTCAGACATTTTTGTTCATTGCTCAGCATATCAAGCGCTGCCATTTGAACCTGATCATGAAAAAACGAGAATTTCCCTTTTCCCTTTACCAGAATTCCTGCTCCAATAGCAGGCAAGATATCATCAGACACAGAACCTGAGGCCTGGTTGTTTGCCAAAGCAAGCCCCTCCATGGTAAAAGAGCCTTCCATACAGGCAGCCAGCATAAGAATTTTGATAGTTTTATGAGGCAGTGTCTTTATTTTTTCCGTAAAGAAATCCATGGAAGTGGCAGGTAAGCTGGCATTTCGCAATTTTTCATTATCCAACTCCCAGAAACCATCCTCTTTAATGGCCAGGAGTTTCTCCCTGGACAACCAGAGGATGGTCTCTTTTATTAAAAGCGGATTTCCCGCAATCCTTTGTTCAATCGCTTGTGACAAGGACATAGTGGAATCAATTGTTGAATTAAGGATTTGGGCTGTCATCTTGTTAATATCTTCCGGACGCAATTCATTTAACCTCAATTCCGGAAGAAAAAAAGGATTGGCGTTTATTTTTTTTAATAAAGCCATCAGGCCAGGGTTCTCATGGGCCTCATCATGACGATAGGTAAACAACAGAAACAGGTATGACAAGTCCTTGTAATTATCAATAAGCAACTCAATCAGATTCAGGGTCGCCACATCACACCACTGCAGATCATCCAGAAAAATAACAAGGGGTCTGTCAGGGCAAGAAAGGCAAGAGAAAGTTTTCAGTATAGTATCATTAAATCGGTTTTGGGCCTCTATTGGAGGCAAAGAGGGAAGTGGAGGTTGTTTGCCTGTAATCATTTGAAACTTGGGGTTAAAATCAGTTAAAATTCGGGCATTCACTCCCAGTCTACTGGAGATCCGCTGCCGCAGCCGGTTTATCTGATCTGAACCCTCTTTTAAAAGGATCTCAATAAAATTGGTTATAACCCGACTATGATAAGGAATCTTGTTTTTCTTCCGATCATGCTTTCCAACACAAAAATAGCCATTGGCCACTACAATAGAAGATTCCAGTTCCTGAGCCAAACGAGTCTTGCCAATCCCTGATACTCCTGAAATACAAGCTACCCGAAACTCCCCTTTACAAACCCTTTGATATTCCGCAAGAAGGATCTCTTTCTCTTTTTCACGGCCAAGCATAATAGATGGAAGACTACAAGGCTGGCTGAAATCTTTTTGACCAGGCATGAAGTAGGGGCAGTCCCCTGTTTGTTTAAAGGAATTTAAAGAACAACTCAGATCAAAAACAAGGGCCTTGCAGGTTTGATAGCGTCCTGCCTGTTCCTTACTCAGTAATTTCCGGATAATATCACTCAATATTAAAGGAAAATCAGGA
>DAOWOF010000081.1 GCA_030642205.1 Desulfobacteraceae bacterium
ATACTTGGCCTTGCGGCTACCACAGAAAAGGTCGCAAATTGGGTTTGGGACGAGGTAAGGGACAGAATCATCCTGAATAAAGATATAAGGATGAAAATAGAAGGAAGTAATCCCTGGGCCTTTAATGACATTATCAAGCATCTCATTGAAGCTGAGAAAAGGGGATACTGGGAAGTATCTCAAGAGAGTCTTGAAGAAATCAGGAATACTTATTTAGAGGTTGAAAGCTCGATTGAAGAAAGGGGAGAAGAACGGCCGAAAAGCCTGAAAGATACTTTAAAGGAAAAATACTCGCAGTAAGCCAAAATTCAAGTGTAAGGATTGTGGAAGACTATTTATTGAAAATCCGACTAAAAAATCATAACCCAAGACCAATGGGATTATGTTGATAAATTACTTTTAGAGAAAAATGAAATTTATAATATTCATTCTATTTTTTCTTGCTTTGCTTCCTGAGGCTTTGGCAAATGAAACGCTGAGAGTACAAAGCCTTATGGAACCCTTTAAAATTTATGATCAACATGGAAACTCACAGCTAATTGATAAGAAGATAAAGCTGATTATATTTATCTTTGATAAAAAAGGAAATGATCTGCTCTACCAAAGCCTTAAAGATAAGCCTTCTTCTTTTCTTAAAACCCTCAGAACAGTATGCATTTCGGATATCAGGGTAATGCCTTTTTTTATACGAAAATTAGCCATCTCTACTATGAAAAAATATCCCTACCCTATCTTCTTCCTTGATAGCACTCACAAAGCCTATCAATTTCCAGGTAAAAAAGGGAAACTCTCCATAATCAGAACCAATACAATGCTGATAAAATCAATTAAGTTTATAGATGATCCTGAAATACTTATGAAGGAGATTCAAAAAGCAGGTCAATCCGCAGGACAACCTCTTGTTCAGCATAATTATGGAATAGGATTATGACAAAACAAACAGGGTATAAACCTCTTGGTATTTAGCTTATCTAGTTGTTATTGTTTGACATTAGCTCTATCTTATACTATATCTTCATCAAGATTTAATTTTTTATAATTAATAATGATATCTGTTTTTATATCTTACCGATCCTGCACTTAAAAGCTCCTTTGCTCTAAAACGCAGCATTAATGCCATCTTAAAAAAAATGAACAAGTTTATAGCTTCCTTACAATTTATTACAATTTTGCCAATAGGCAAGAAAAACATATATGATCCCAAGGGCATGATCCAATTCTTTCCGCTAGTGGGAATTATATTAGGACTAATGCTGGCTGGGCTGGATCTGGTTTTTCTGCGATTTTGGCCAGCACCTGTAGCAGCTTTACTGGATGTAATCTTCCTTATTATTATAACCGGAGCCTTTCATCTTGATGGTCTGGGAGACTCGGCAGACGGCCTCTTAGGCCACCGTCCCAGAGAAAAAGTTCTATTAATCATGAAAGACAGCCGGATTGGTGTAATGGCACTAGTTGCTATTGTGAGCAGTCTGGCAATAAAATGGGGAGGAATTTTGAGTCTTGAGCCAGGTTTAAATCGAAGTCTCTTGCTGATCATTATCCCTTCCTATGCTCGCGCCGGGATGCTATTTGGTATCAAGTTTCTTGAATATGGCAGACCGGAAGGAGGCACAGGACATGACCTTTTTAAAGAAGAATTAAAGCCTTCTTTTTTTTGGGGGCTTCTGCTGCCCATAATAATTTCAATCCCTCTTGGATTAAGGGGGCTGTATCTTTTTGCCCTCTTTATGCTATTTAATATAATAATTTTATTCTTCTATAAAAGACGCATGAATTGTATTACAGGCGATATGTTAGGCGCCATGTGTGAACTCCTTGAAGCAACTCTTTTCCTTTTTATTTCAATAACAATCCAATTCTGAAATTAAAGCTTAAATAGCCTTCACAGAACTCCTCTCCCAGGTCAAAAAAATATTTTTTATACCGGTAGAATCAATTTTTATAAAAAAACGGACTTATTTTTTAAGTTTTTTTAAAAATTGGACGAACTATAGATTATAAGAAAAAATATTATATTTTAAAAAAACAAGGGCATTCCGATAATCCAAAATCACAGAGGAGCAAAAACTTATGAGGTATGATGAAATGACTATAGGCAAAAGAATTGCGACAGGTTTTGCGATTATTCTCGGGCTACTTGCTCTTGGATCTTTTCTAAATTCAAGCGGCATAGGAAATATTGTTAAAAACGCTATTGAGGTTATAGAAGGGAATAAACTGGATGGTCAACTTGCTCAAAGTGAGGTGGATCATCTTAACTGGGCCGGAAAAATCAATCAACTGCTGACAGATGAAAAGGTTGAACATCTTGATGTGGAAACCGATGATCATAAATGCAAATTTGGAGCCTTCCTTTTTGGAGAAGGACGTAAAAATGCTGAAAAACTGGTGCCCAGTCTGGCTCCTCTTTTCAAGGTAATAGAACAACCGCATCGAATGCTTCATGAATCCGCCATAAAAATTGGCAAGTTATTCAGACAAACAGATATTGGCCTTGGCAGTTTTCTCAGGGAAAAAAAATCAGATCATCTTCAATGGCTAAACAAGGTTCAGGCAGTTCTCCTTGATAGATCAAAAACAAAACTTGATGTCCAGATGGATCCGAACCTGTGCGATCTTGGAAAATGGCTAAATTCCTCTAAAACAGAAAAGCTGGCACAGAAAAATCCCCTCTTTGACCAATTATTAAAGGAGATACAAGGTCCTCATAACAAACTCTATTACAGTGCGAAAGAAATACAGAAACATCTTGATCAGGGAAACAGGGAGCAGGCCCTGTCAACTTTTAATAGATCAAGCATTACCTATGCTCATAAGACATTAGGGATATTAGATCAAATCATTAAATGGCATGACCGCCAAATAGAAGGTATGGAGGCGGCAAGGCGGGTTTATGCTCAGGAAACAATGCCAAAACTTGAAAAGGTTCAGGAAATACTGAACAAGCTCAGAACAGAAACCAAAGCAAATATAATGACCGATGATATAATGTTGAGTTCAGCCCAGACAACCAAACGAAACGGAATAATCATAGCCTTTATTGGTATTCTCGCAGGAATTTGTCTGGCCTTTTTTATTGCCAAAAGCATTATTAAGGTGCTGAGCATAATTTCAAATAATCTGGGAGAGGGAGCAGGCCAAGTCGCGTCCGCGTCCGGACAGATATCTGATTCCAGCCAGTCTCTGGCAGAAGGAGCTTCTGAACAGGCATCCTCCATCGAAGAAACATCAGCTTCTATAGAAGAAATGTCATCCATGACAAAGCAGAATGCTGATAACGCCAGCCAGGCGGATACGCTCATGAGAGAAACAAACGGGGTGGTAAAAAGCGCCAACCAGGCCATGTCAAAACTTACGGATGCTATGGAAGATATCAGCAAATCCAGTGAAGAGACACAAAAAATTGTAAAAACCATTGATGAAATCGCTTTTCAGACCAATCTTCTGGCCCTCAATGCGGCAGTTGAGGCAGCACGGGCCGGTGAGGCGGGAGCAGGATTTGCAGTTGTCGCTGAAGAGGTGCGGAATCTCGCCATGCGCTCGGCTGATGCTGCCAAAAATACAGCCGAATTAATAGATGATACAGTCAAAAAAATAAAGGAGGGCTCTGAAATGGTTAATACTACCAATGACGCCTTCCAGGGGGTTACAACAAACTCCATTAAAGTAGGAGAACTCATTGATGAAATTTCAGCGGCATCCAATGAACAGGCAGAGGGAGTTTCCCAGGTGAATTCAGCAATATCAGAAATGGATAAAGTCACACAGCAAAATGCTGCCACAGCTGAAGAGTCAGCCTCAGCTTCCGAGGAAATGACCGCACAGGCCAAAAACCTGAAGAGTATTGTAGGTGAATTGCAAGGTTTGATAGGTGGAACCATGAAATCAGGGGTACATCCTCAATCACCTAAACTTGCTCAAGATTCAGCTATGGCGCCAAGAGGCATAGCATCCCATGGAAATGCAAGAGCTAAAAAAAATCCTGGATCCATGATGGATCCTGATAATATTATTCCAATGGATGATGATTTTTCAGATTTCTAAACAGGTGTAATTTTTTGTATATCTCGAAAGGCCACAACTTTTATAACCTTTCAAGGTATAAAGCAATGGAATAATGCCCAATCAAAACATAGAAAATATAATCGAAGGGCTATCGCTTAAATTTGTTTTAATTGATGAATCCGATCCCATTGAAATAAGTGAGATCTGTGAATATTTCAGAAAAATCGTCAATTGGGCAAATCAAACAGGGGCAGATAAGATTAAAAAGGCCGCTGATCACTCCATAAAGATTCTTCAAGGGATCATTGATGGTAAAGATTCAAATACGATAGAATCCCTGGATATCCTTGGCCGCACAATATCAGCAATCCAGGCTATTGTGATAAATAACCGTAGCGATGCCGATTTTCCACCGGAATTGCAAATTAACCTTCCCTGTGAAAGGGAAGGGGAAGATCCACCTCATGCAAAGGAAGTTCTATCTCTTCCATCTGAACCAAAACAAAAAATGGAGGAAGGAACCAACCAGGGCAGTCTGACTACTACCGGATTACGCCATCCCGGGATCCTGCCCGATCATTTTGATAATGACCTTTTTGCAGAATTCCTGGCTCTTCAAAATGGAGTCCTGGGGGAAATGGAAGCCCGTACCCTGGAAATTGAAACCGGAACGGATAAAGATCGAATTGGAATGCTAAAGCGCCTCTTCCATACAATGAAAGGAGAGGCTGGGTTTCTGGATCTCAAAGATGTGTCCAATCTTTGTCACAAGGCAGAAGATATCATCGAAGACACGAACAAGGCTGATAAATATATCGACCTTTTCCTGGATCTTATAGATTGGTTAAAAATGGCCTTTGATGGCTATGCCGGACATGGGCCAATGCAGGAGACGCCTGTTGATCTTCTGGAAAGACTCTGTAAGACTGCATTGGGAGATGAAACTGCCACGCTAAAAGACGATCATGAACAGGACAAGCAAATACAGATATTGGAAAACAATACAATACCTGAAGATCTGGAGATTAATCCTTCCATGAATTTTCAGGGAGAAATAGCCCTCCCTGAAAATTTTAAGTCCAAGGGACAAGTTAAAGCAATTGTAAATGTGGATACTGACAGGCTGGATCGTCTGGTGGAAGCCATTGGTGAGCTTGCCATAGCAGAATCAATGGTAAGTCAGTCTCAGGATCTTGGCGATCTTGCTTCATCTGAACTTAGGCGGAACCTGTCCCGTTTGGATAAGATAACAAATCAGCTTTATAATATGGGCTTATCCCTGAGAATGGTATCCATCAAAGGCACCTTTCACAAGATGGGCAGGATAGTAAGAGACCTGGCAAAAAAAACAGGGAAAGAAATTTCTTTCACAATGAAAGGAGAAGACACCGAACTTGACAAGAATCTGGTTGACAAGATCGGAGAACCTCTTATGCATATTGTCCGAAACGCCGTAGATCATGGAATTGAGGCAGATGCCAGGGAAAGAAGCGCTAATGGCAAAGACCCTCAGGGAAACCTGGAAATCAGGGCTTACCATAAAGGAGGTTCTATCTTTATCGAAGTGGAAGATGATGGAAGAGGGATTGATAGAGAGGCAGTGATAGATAAGGCAAAAGAACTAGGATTAATAACCAACGATACTATATTAAACCACCAGGAAGCAATTAACCTGATTTTTAAACAAGGCTTTTCCACTGCCCAAACGGTAACTGATATTTCTGGCCGTGGCGTCGGTATGGACATCGTCAAGACCAGGATAAATGAACTTCACGGGAATGTAACCATTACATCTGCCAGAGAAAAAGGCTCTATCTTTTGCATCCAGATTCCTCTTACCCTGGCTGTTATTGATGGAATGGTAGTCAGCTCTGATAATGAGCGCTATATTATCCCTACCCTTTCAGTTGTAACCTCTATTGAATTCATACAGGATAAAATAACCAATGTCCTGAATCAAAAACAAATGATCAAGGTCAAGAATAGATTGATACCCCTTATTAAGCTGTCCCGGATTTTTGATTCCAGGAGCAATGGTGAGGGTTCAAAAAAACAGCTTATTGTAGTAGTGGAAGAAAATGACCAACAGGTCGGTATCATAGTAGATGAGGTTCTTGGCAAGCAGCAGACTGTAATTAAAAGCCTGGGACAAACCATGCAGGATATTCCTGGAATCGCGGGTGGAACAATTATGCCTGATGGTTATATCAGTCTGATCCTGGATATCGGCAGAATAGTCAGTTTGGCAAATCACTGAGAAAAGAGGAAAAATTATGGCAAAGATCTTGGTTATCGATGATTCATGGCTGACCAGACGAGGTATTATTGGCATCCTGCAAGAAGATGGCTATGAGCTGATAGAAGCCAGCAATGGTAAAGATGGGCTGGAAATGGTAGAGGAATTGAGGCCTGATTGTATCTTGCTGGATCTGTTTATGCCGGAGCTTAATGGCTTCGGAGTGTTAAAAAATTTGGAGGAAAAGAATTCAAAAACACCGGTGATCATGCTTTCAGCTGGCATCCATGATACAGTCAGAGCAAAGGCTTTTAAAATGGGAGCCTTTGAGCTTTTAAACAAGCCTCCCCAACCGGAACTTCTATGTAAAACTGTAAATAATGCCCTCTTGGCTTAAGAACGAGATAAAATAAACACAGTATTAAAAATTTACCCTTGAACACGGTTTCATGGGGCAGCATTCCGGGGAAAAAATGGACAAAATAGTGGATGAAACAGAACTCAATGAAATCATGGATAATGACATAGCATTAATCAAAGAGTGTTTTAATGATTTTATTATTGAGTATCCTCAAATACTTTCTGATATCAAAAAGGCAATTAAATCTCAAGATGCTTCCCGCCTGGGCACATCTGCCCATAAATTAAAAGGCTCATTGAAATACCTGGCTGCCAAGCCAGCGGCTGAAATTGCCTCTCAACTTGAATATATGGGTAAAAAGGAAACCCTTGACAAATCACAGGATATTTATATAAATCTGGAAACAGAATGCCAAAAATTACAGGTCTTTATGGAGGCCTATGGAGCCTAATATGACAACAGACTCAAATGGATCTCAAAATAATATTCCCAAAATACCTTTCCTTTTTGTAGATGATGAACCGCTCGCCCATAAGGTCATAAAAAAGAATCTTGGGGACTGGGATATAACATCTGCTTTTTCTGGTCAGGAGGCCATTGAAATACTGGAGACCAATCCCATCCAGCTAGTTGTTACCGACATTGGAATGCCTGGCATGAATGGTATTGAACTTTTACAGGAGATAAAAAAGAAAAACCCCATTATCCAGGTCATAATTGTCTCAGCATCGGAGGATCTTTCTGACCTGATCAGGACCCTTGAGGCAGGAGCTAATGACTTTTTACTCAAGCCCTTGAAAAAAAATGAGCTTGAAGACGCCCTGTTTAACACTGTTAGCAAGATTAGACGCTGGAAAAAAACTATGCAGAAAATTTTTATTCATAAAAGGAATAACTAAGGAGTTGTCCAACTTATTTCAGGACAACTCCTAAATGCTTATCAGCGTTCTTAATCATAAGGGATAATTTTTCTCCCTGAAACAGTCAGGAGAAACGGCTCACTGAGCAGATCGCCCTCTTCATCAAATCCTATGGGGCCAGTAACTCCTACAAACTCATGCTCTTTCAATAGGGCATCTTTAAAATCCATTCTTGTGCGCACATCATCTCTACTTATCATTTTTTTTACAAGGCGTATTGTATCATATCCTGCAGCTGCCAGAATTTCTGGAGCAGCATCAAAGCTATCCATATAATCTTTTACAAATTTCCTTACATCCGGCCTGGACATATCTTTTACAAAACCAGCTGGAAAAATAGCGCCCTGGACATAGTCTTCAGCCATTTCAACAAGCTTTTGAGACTGCCATAGACTTGTGCCCATCAGCAGCACATCTATGACATCATGGTAGATTAACTGCGGCGTAATCAATACGGCTTTCTGGAAATTATCTGGAATAAAAACAGCCTCAAAATCAATAATAGGGGCTGGTTTTTCAGGAAAGATTTCCATCTCTTCCTGTTCCGGGGTTCGATTCGCAATTAATTCTTCAACAAAGGACTCTGGCCTGGAATAATAAATCCCGACCATCTTCTTTATCTGATTAGCAAAATCAGTTTGATCCGGATCATAGGCCTCAACCGCGGTCACAATCCCTCCTTTTGCCTCGAGTTCATCCCAAAAAAGATTTCTATAAAACTTGCCATAAGAATTATCCGGATAAAGTATCCCAAAACGTTTAATTCCCTTTTTATTCATAGCCTTATCCAATAGCCTTTTAACTTCCTTTTCCGGTGTCAGGAAATTACGAAATATCATTTCGCCTGTCTCTGTAATCCCCTGCTTCTGGGTAAGGGTAATAAGAGGCACCCCCAATTCCTGTGCCTTTTGAGCTACAGCAACAGATGTTTTACTAAAAAGAGGACCTATTACAGCAATTACTTTCTCATCATGAACCAGGGCTTCTAATCCGGATACCGCCTTTTCCTCTTGATTATAAGTATCCCTGATAACCAACTCAAGGTCAGGAATATTATTATGCTTTCCAAAAAGGTCAAGGCCTAATTGGATGCCATTCAAACTTTCTTCACCAAAAACAGCAAAGGCCCCACTTAAAGGCAATAGACAGCCAATCACATTGCTCTTGACATACTGCTCTTCACGTATTCTGTCCATCATTTGCCGCCCAATTATGACCCAGGTTTGCTCTGGAGTTGAGCGTACAAGCGCCATGGCGGCCCTCATCGCCTTTTTTAATTTATTCTGTTTTAAAAAAGATCCTGCAACCTGATGATAAATCTTTGCTTTATCTTCGGCTTGCAGGGTAGACATCTGTATCTTTTCCAGGTCATCAAGTTTACATTTCGCTATCAATTGTTCCAGCCTGGAATTAATTTCAGCTACTCTTTCAGGTTTTCCGTCCCAGTTTTTTTTAGCCTTAAAGTACCAATCAAAG
>DAOWOF010000204.1 GCA_030642205.1 Desulfobacteraceae bacterium
ACATTTACCTGATAGTCTGATGACATTCCATCCAGAAATTCCTTGAAAATATCAGAGTTTTTATTTTCATCTTCAAAGTCCTGGCAGTATTTTTCAAATAATAATTCAAACATTAATTTTATCTTATGGGCTTCTTCTTTAACTGTTGAATTTTGATAGATATTCTTTTTGTTGAATTCTTTGAGACGTCCAAGCGCTTCTCCAACTTCTTTGCTGAAGCAGATATATGGTTTCTCCAGGCTATTTGTAACAAGATCCTCCACGAGAGTATAAACGATTGTACCATTAGTCTTCCCCAGAATATGGGTACAATCCAGGGGTAATTGTTCACGGTTAATCAGATCGAGCCTAATAGCATCTTCAATATCCCTGCCAATATAACTGATGGTATCGGACATTCTTACAACACACCCTTCCATAGTCATGGGCCAAAGATTATGATCCGGATCAGCGCTTTTTTGCTTGATTTCTTGTGTTAATGTATTGAAATCCTTACCCTTGCGAGGCTCAATGGCATGGAGATGTAATTCCCCATCATGACAGAGAATACCATCTAAAACCTGTAATGACAGATTCAGGCCTTCTCCTTTTTTTTCTATATCTTTTAGTGATCTTACACTTTGTATGTTATGAAGGAAGGAATTAAGATGATGATCTTTACATAGCTTGGAGAGTATTTTTTCTCCATCATGTCCAAAGGGTGTGTGTCCAAGATCATGCCCCAGGGCGATGGCTTCAAGCAGGTCTTCATTAAGTCTTAAAAGACGTCCAATTGTTCTTGCAATTTTTGAAACCAGTTGAACATGCAAAACCCGATGTGTAATATGATCGTTTTTTATAAGAAAAAAGACTTGGGTTTTATCAATATAGCGTGAGAATGCTAAAGAATGAAGGATTCTGTCTGTATCAACGGCAAATTCTTGACGATGACCTTTTTGAATCTTGACCTCATCCTTTTTCCTGATGGCATTTTGGCTTAAGCATGCCCATGGAGAAAGACGCTTTTTCTCATTACTATCGTTATTTTTTCTTATCTTGTATAATAATTCATTTATTTGCATTTGCTGGTACCCTATATATAAAAATAGTTTTTTTGCAAAACTTTATATACCTTAAAAAAACAAGAGATAACCGGATCGTTCTTTCTTTATTTTTCTTGCAAAAGATACTTAATAATGCGATAATGTATGGCTAATAAAAAATGGGCTCAAAGTAATATAACTTATTGAAGATATATGCTTAATGGTTAATGTATTGAATACCGGGGTAATATTTCATTCATTTAAGTTACAGGCATCGGCACAATTAGATCAATAAGGACTCAGTCAAAAACAACTTGGCATTTTTGACTGAACCCTAGCCCCAAAAAAGAAACTGTTTATTGCTTTTTTGTCAAAGATTGTTGTTTTTTTGCCCGCCTAAAATGCAGCCAAAAAAAATTTAAACTTGATTGCCTTTTTACAAGACTATCAACCTTTAAAAAAACAAATTCACGTTCAGGATATAAGGACCTCGGAAAGGCATAATTGTCCATTATTACCTTTTTTTTAATGCATCTTCAAGCGCATTAAAATCCAGGAATAATATCCGGATAATTATTTACTCCCAAATCCTTAACGCGGTGCCCTGATTATCTTAGGGTGTTAAAAATTCTGAACACAGGAAAAAACCGTGAAAAGGGGTTAGTTAAAAGAGCCCCGGGAGAAATTATTAATGGCATCAATCGGTATGAGAGAACTTTTAGAAGCAGGCGTACATTTTGGTCATCAGACAAGACGTTGGAACCCTAAAATGAAGCCCTATATATTTGGCGCTCGTAATGGTATACATATTATTGATCTGCAAAAAACGGTAGGATTGTTTCAAATTACCTGTGATTTCGTCTCCAGTACTGTAGCAGACGGATACTCAATTTTATTTGTTGGGACCAAAAAGCAAGGCTATGATACGATAAGAGACGAAAGCGAACGCTGTGGGATGTTCTATATAGTAAACCGCTGGCTAGGCGGAACCTTGACTAATTTTCAGACAATTCGCAAGAGCGTCTCCCGCCTTAAAGACTTGGAAAAAATGAAAAATGATGGCACAATCAACCGTTATACTAAAAAAGAAATACTGAAAATGGAAAAAGAACAGCTAAAACTTGAAAAAAATCTGGGTGGAATAAAGGATATGGATGAATTGCCTGGTGCTGTTTTTATAGTTGATCCAAAAAAGGAAAAAATAGCTGTTAAAGAGGCAAAAAAACTTGGAATTCCCGTAATAGCTATTGCTGATAGCAACTGTGACCCCGATGATATCGATTTTATCATTCCCGGAAATGATGATGCAATTCGAGCCATTAGACTAATTACCTCCAGTATCGCAGATGCATGCATTGAAGGACATAATATTGCGGAAGAACGTCTCAAGGCAAAAGCTGATATGAAGAAAGAGAAGTTCGATGAAGAATCCAGGGCTACTGCTTCCTCAGAAAACGATCCGGAAGTAATTGTTCTTTCGAAAGATGAAAAGACAGAGCCAACAAAAGAAATTTCTACACAGGAAGCCGACTTGTCAAAATAAAAGATATGATATGGAGACCAAAATTGACAATTAACACAGATTTAATTAAAGACTTAAGAGCAAAGACAGGTGTAGGCATAATGGACTGCAAAACTGCCCTGAAAGAATGTGGTGGTGATATTGATAAGGCAATCGATTACCTGAGGAAAAAAGGAATTGCAACCGCAAAAAAACGTGGAGGACGGACAGCCTCTGAAGGGCAGATACAATCATATATCCATTCAGGCGGTAAGATTGGGGTTCTGGTTGAAGTCAATTGTGAAACTGATTTTGCCGGAAAAACAGAAGACTTTACCAGTTTTGTCAAGGATATCGCGATTCATATTGCAGCTACAAATCCAATTGCTATTGATCGTGAGATGATTCCTGCTGAAATTTGTGAAAAAGAAAAAGAGATCTATGCCTCTCAAGCGATAGAGTCAGGAAAACCAGAAAAAATTATTGACAAAATTGTAGAAGGCAAACTAAAAAAGTTTTTTTCGGAGGTATGTCTTCTGGAACAAGCCTTTGTTAAAAATCCTGATATAACGATCCAGGATCTTTTAAATGAGGTGATAGCTAAAACAGGTGAACGCATTGTTATCACACGTTTTGTCAGATATCAGTTAGGTGACAAAAATGCCTGATGGGCATGTCAAATATAACCGTATTTTATTAAAGCTCAGTGGTGAAGCTCTAATGGGGGATCAATCCTTTGGAATTGATCCTGATATGATTGGCAGCATTGCCAATGAAATATCAGAGATTCATCATTTGGGCATCGGAATAGGGATCGTAGTTGGTGGTGGAAATATATTCAGGGGCCTACAATCGGCAGCTCTTGGCGTTGAACGTGTTGTAGGTGATCATATGGGGATGTTGGCGACTGTTATCAATAGCCTGGCATTGGGAGAAGCTTTATATAAAGCAGGAGTCAATGCAAGGGTTATGACTGCCATTGATATGGTTAAAATCGCTCAGCCTTTTACTGTGAAAGACGCGAATATAGAGATTGACAAGAAACGGGTCGTAATTTTTGGAGCGGGAACAGGGAACCCTTTTTTTACCACTGATACGGCTGCGGCCTTAAGAGCCATGGAGATCAATGCGGATGTCCTTTTAAAAGCTACTAAAGTAGATGGTGTGTATGAAAGTGATCCTGAATTGGATTCATCATTAAGACCCTTTACTCAACTGACTTATGATGATGTTATTAGAAAAGAACTAAAGGTCATGGATTTGACAGCTATTTCTCTGGCAAAGGATCAGGCCTTGCCGATTATAGTTTTTAATATCAGAAAAAAAGGTAATATTTCTAAAGCAATATTTAGCCAAAACATAGGGACCCTCATAACAGGAGCAAATAATGAAAGATGAAGTCCTTTCAGAGTTAAGGGAAAAAATGAGCAAAACAGCAGAAGCCCTCAAAAAGGATTTTTCGAGGATTCGTACAGGTCGTGCGTCAACGGCTCTCCTTGAAGGGATTAAAGTTGCTTGCTATGATGCTAAAATGCCTCTTGATCAGGTGGCGTCTATTTCCGTACCGGAAAGCCGATTGATTATGATTCAACCTTGGGATCTATCTATTATCAAACAGATTGAAAAAAGTATCTTAAAATCTGAATTGGGTTTAACACCTTCCAATGATGGGAAAATTATTAGAATTCCTATCCCTCCTCTAACAGAGGAAAGACGTAAAGATTTGGCAAAGTTAGCCTATAAAATGTCTGAGAATAATAAAGTAACGCTTCGTAA
>DAOWOF010000166.1 GCA_030642205.1 Desulfobacteraceae bacterium
AGAAGGTAAAGGAGAAGATCTGCAATTTGAACTTTTTGCAGATGCAAGTGAGATAAACATCGATATTTTTGATGAAAAGGGTAATTTTATTAAGACAATAGGAAGTAAATTACTCGAAGCAGGCAAGCATAATATTCCATGGGATGGAAAAGATTTTAATGGTAAAAATGTACAGGATGGAACATATAAAATGGATATAAGCGCCCTTAATGAGGCAGGAGGACCCGTTGAAGCAAGAAGTCTTAATTCGGGCACTGTAAAAGGGGTTAATTATGAGGAAGAAAATTCGTATCTGTTGTTAAATGATAAAAAGATACGTTTAAGTGATGTAATTGAAGTTACACAAAAATGATCCATTATAGTTTTTTTTAATAAATAAGATAGACTCCTGAAAGATCCATCAACAGGCCAAGGGAGGGTAAGCCTCTGACTGGAGTGGAACCATGTGAACCTACTTCAAATGGCTGGGAGTGATTTTTTACGAATCTATCAAATAAAGTGGAGGATTAAAGATGATAGGATCCCTTTATTCCGGAATATCAGGATTAAACGCTAATGCAACGGCCTTATCAGTTATAGGTGATAATATTGCCAATGTTAATACTACTGCTTTTAAGTCAAATACAATGTTGTTTTCGAATGTCCTTAGCCAATCTCTTACTGGCTCAAGCGGCAGCAATATCGGTCGGGGTGTCCAGGTTTGGGGTATGAATGCGGTATGGAGTCAGGGTATTACTGAAAACACAAACAATAGTACCGATCTTGCAATTAACGGAAAAGGATTTTTTATAGTCGCAGACGAAGATCAGGAGACATCATTTACAAGAGCGGGAGCATTCAGTTTTGATAAAGATGGCAATCTTGCAAATTCGGATGATCTGATAGTGCAAGGATATGCGATTGATCAAACAACAGGATCTTTGGGAGCTATAGGAGATATTAACGTGGCCTCGTCGAGTTCGCCTCCATCTGCCACTACTCAAATGGATATAATTTTGAATCTGGATGCGGATATTGATGAATCAAGATTGATAGTCAACTCCAGCAATGCTAATTCGGATGTAACACTCTATGCTTCTGCGGCAGGGAGCGCTGGCGATGATATAAGTATCGCATTTGTCGATCCTGCTGCCAATAATGCTGCCTTATCGGTAAATGTTGTCGGGAATGCTGTCACTGTAAATCTGGCTACAGATGCAACTGGGACAATAACATCAACGTCCCTTCAGGTATCAAATGCTATTAATGCCGCCACAAATCTAGTTGTAGCAGACTATCAAGGTGCAGGAACCGGAATTGTGGAGGCTCAAGCGCTTGCCAGCCTTGCCGGCGGGACCGATCCTGATGACTATTCAACTACTTTAACCGTTTTTGACTCAGTAGGAAGTGCGATTAACTTGACAGCTAATTTTGAATTTTATCAACCGGGATCCTGGGATTGGAATATAAACACATCTGATGGAATATGCACATCATCCGGAAGACTCGCTTTTGACGCGGCTGGTATATTTGATCCAATTAATTCCAATCCATCAAATGCAGATCCAATAATTCAAATTACTAATCTGCCTAATGGCTCCAACGATCTAATCATTCAATGGCAGATGCTTAATAATAGTAGTCTCACTAATTTTGGAGGAGGCTCCACCACAACCTTTCAGGGACAAGATGGCTATGCCAGTGGCACTCTTCAAAGTGTTTCTGTGGAAGAGGACGGGATGGTAACGGGGGCATATTCAAATGGTCAATTAACATCTCTTTATCAACTCGCCCTGGCTGATTTTCCAAGTTATTGGGGATTGAATGCCATAGGAGATAATCGCTATCAGGAATCTCGGGCATCAGGTCAGGCAATAATTGGAGTCCCTGGCAGCGCGAGTCTTGGTCTTATTAATCCCAGCGCTCTTGAGATGTCAAATGTTGATTTGGCCACTGAATTTGTTAAAATGATAACTACTCAGCGGGCTTTTCAATCCAATTCAAGGGTTATAACAACTAGTGACGAAATTTTGCAGGAGTTAATGAGCCTTAAACGTTAATATCTGAATCTATACTAAAAGAAGCATTCCTTGTTAATTCTGTATGAAAAAACAAATAATGCTTCTTTTAGAGTCATTATTCAGCTAATATTCACAGCAACAGGTTTAACCAAATCAGTGTTGCGTGTCTGAAATCAGCATCCTTGAAATAGCTGAATAGAAAGGTACCTGTTACCTTTAAGAAAATATTTTGATGCGATTCTATTTATATGCTTTGCTTGGCATAGTGTTATGGAATACAATCCTTTATAATTTTTCATACGATATGATCTATGTATGGTAGAATTGCATACAATATATTGTTTATGAAGGATTATCTTTTTCAGTTCTCTAATAACCTCTTGAGAGATTCCCTCTATCCCACCCATTATTTCCAAAAACAACATACATGGCTTGAATTGTTTTAAACACTTATTTTGTGACAGGCCCTTAGTGTCAAATTGTTGACTGAAAAACTAATTAAAATCTAAATATCCAGAAAAAACAGGCCTTAATTAATAATTCAAAAACAAACCAATAGGACATGCTTGGCATAATATATGCATTTTAAACTTTATAGATGAACTCCTGCAAAGTCCATCTACAGGCCAGGTGCCTGTCTGCATACGGAACGCATAAACAGGCGGATGAGCCCTGACATGGGGGTGAAGCTATTTGAATTTATTCCAAATTTTATTCACTTATCAGTTATAGAAGATAACTGGCCTTTTATCACCTATCAGAAATTTTTATGCGGCCAATGATTGAATTTATCTGAATTTATTGAGGGATTACCTCTTGATCGATAATATAAATTTGGCTTTTTACAGTATCTGGCCCATTGGTTGCTTCCGTAGGAAGTATTGAATATATCGATAAATCATGGGGGATAGAGAATATGTCAACTAAGCTATTAATCATTATAATAGTTGTAGTATTATTGTTAATGGGACTTATGGGAGCTGGTTTTTTTATTATGATGAATAAGATGAATGAAAATAATCCTCAGGGTAATGATGATGCATTGAAACTGACTTCAAATCATGCTGATGGTAAATTGGGCCCTATTCTTTCATTATCGAATTTCATCGTTAATACAGCAGATAAAGGTGGCAACCGTTACCTGAGAGTAAAGATTGATCTTGAGGTAAGTGGAAATGAAGGACTGGAAGAAGTAAACAGAAAGATATCAATGATTAAAGATAATATTTTGATGATATTAAGTTCAAAAAAAATTTCAGAGATAATTGAAGTTGAAGGTAAAATTGGATTAAGAGATGAAATTATATCTGCATTAAATGTCAATTTAAGCAAAGGTAGTATCGTAAATCTATATTTTACTGAATTCGTTATTCAGTAAGTGTAGTTTTGATCTTGGCAATAATGGACTTATAAAGAGTCATCTACGCCAAGGGAGGGTAAGCCTCTCCCCCACAGAGTAAAAAGGAACGGAGCGAGTTTTTAGTCGATTATCAATATCGAAAAATCGTACATATTTGGAAAAATTTCAGGGTGAAATATGGCAGATCAAATACTATCACAGGAAGAAATCGATGCCCTCCTTTCTTCAATGGACAATGGGGAAATTGATCTAGAAGGAAAAGAAAAAAGAGAGCCTGAAATAAAGACTTATGACCTGTCGTCTCAAAACCTTATGTTGCGTGAGCAATTTTATGCCCTGGAAGAAGTTTATGATAAATTTTCATCATTAATGAGCAAACATCTATTTACATCTTTACAAAAGCCAATCGAGGTTGCTTTTCTTTCTACTGAGATGGTGAAATTTGATGAATTCTTACAAGCATTTTCCAATCCCACAAGTTATAATATTTTTACTATGGAGCCCCTGTCGGGCTCAGCTATTTTTGCCATTGAATCAGGCCTGGTCTTTTCTTTAATTGATTGTATGTTTGGAGGAGATGGAAAGCCTTTCAATAAAGTCAAAGAATTTACAATTATAGAACAGAGGATGATGCGTAAATTCGCTATTGAGCTTCTTAAGAATATGGAAGAAGCCTGGAGGGTTGTATATCCTGTAACTTTAAAATTAAAAAAAACAGAGAGTAAGCAAGAGTTTGTTCATCTTCTGTCTCCAAATGACCTGGTAATTGTTGTTGTTTTTTCTTTAGCAGGAGAAGAATTTTCAGGCAATATTCATTTATGTATTTCATATCTCATGCTTGAGCCCATTAAGGATAAACTGTCATCAAGATATTTAGCAGATCCTGATTTACACAACGAATGGCGATTATTATTGCAGGAATTGATTAAAGAAACCAAAGTTAAAGTTAAGGCAGAATTAGGCTCAACTAAAGCTCATTGTGTTCAAGATATCTATAATATGCAAAAGGGCGATATTTTAATGCTGAATAATGGTCCTCAAGACCCAATTGTCGTAAAGATTGAGCAAATCAGTAAATATCTTGGTATGCCTGGGATTATCAAAGGCAGCAGAGCAGTCCAAATATCGTCAATTAATATTGATGATATAAAACACTAATATTAAGCAATTCATAATAGTTTTATTCGTATCATATATTGCCTGATAAATTGTCTCAGGATAACTTTACTGTAAGAAGTATTAATTACATGCCTTTTACGAATTTTTGTGCTGAAGCAGTCATGAAAATTATTTAAACTGTATTTTTTGGAAAGAATGACGGTTACTATGGAAAATAAGGTTCCGGATGGCACAAGTCAGAACGCAGATACTAAAAAAGTAAATAATGATATTAATGAGCAAAATTTCAAGTTTTCCAGTTTAAATGAGAATGATACATGTACAAAAAAAACCGATATCGAATTTATCCTCGATATCCCTCTGGAAATAACTGTGGAGTTAGGGCGTACTACAATGCTTATTAATGATCTGCTCCAACTTGGTCAAGGAGCAGTTATTGAGCTAAACAAAGTTGCCGGATTAACATTGGAAGTCCTTGCGAATCAAAAATTAATAGCAAGAGGCGAGGTGGTAGTCGTGAATGACAAATACGGTCTTCGCCTTACCGAAATTGTTACCCCAATAGAAAGGATTGAAAGATTGAAATGATTGGCAATCCGGATCTATATCCAATCGTATTTAAGATTATTGTTTATCTGATCATAATGGTAACAGGATTGTTAATCGTTGTATACTTCAAAAAGCGGGTTATCAAAACAGGATCATGGAGAAATAATAGTAAGTTAATACAAGTACTGGAAAATCATTATATTGGGGTAAAAAAGAGTATTGCTCTTGTCAAGATTCCTGGATCGATTTTAGTCCTTGGCATAACTAATGATGATATCAATTGTTTAACAAAGATTGAAGATCAAGATATTATTAATGGAATAGAAAAATATAATAGAGAGTCTGAAGGCAAGTCATTTTCAGAGCAATTACATTCTCTATCAACAAAGCTGAAGATAAAAAAACCTTTGGGCTAGATTGAAATTATCTGAGATCATCTATGATAAGTTATATGAAAATCAATTTTATTGCTTTAAGCTTGATTATCATGGTTTTATGGCTTCAAACTTTGCCATGCTGGGGTGCGGATCCATTAATTTCACTGCCTAATATCAATATGGGCCTTGATAAAATACAGAATAATGAAGGTATGTCCGTTGTTCTGCAAATATTTCTACTATTAACTCTCCTCTC
>DAOWOF010000266.1 GCA_030642205.1 Desulfobacteraceae bacterium
AGCTCAGGAGATTTATGGAATTCAACCGGATCTTACTTGTCTGGGCAAAATTATAGGAGGAGGCCTTCCTGTAGGTGCCTATGGCGGTAAAAAAGAAATCATGCAAAAAATGGCCCCCGAAGGAGATGTCTATCAGGCTGGAACTTTATCAGGTAACCCTCTGGCAATGGCGGCCGGGATGGCGACGCTTACTGCATTGAAAAATAACGATTTTTACCAGAGACTTGATAAAAAGGGAGATTTATTATTTTCCGGTCTTAAGGATGCCGCTGAGGAAGCAGGAATACCTGTGACCATAAATCATATAGGTTCAATTGGAACGCTTTTTTTTACTCCTGGACCGGTTATTGATTTTGAAAGCGCAAAAATCAGTGATCAAAAATTATTCAGACGTTTTTTTAGAAGTATGCTTGACCAGGGTGTATATATGGCCCCTTCCCCCTTTGAGGCCATCTTTTTATCCATTGCCCATAGCGATGATGTAATCGAAAAGACAGTTGTTTGTGCAAAAAGGGCACTAAAAAATATCTCCAGGCCATCCTGACAATGTAATCTTTTTCACAAATGCAAGGAAAACAGATTGACATAATCCAATCTATTATGTTAGGCAACCATAATGTCATATTACAAGTATTTAATATGAAAATAGATGAAGATTCAAAAAAAGCAATTAGGCATTTAGCTGTGATTAGTTCACTAGGGCTGGCTATGGGCATATCAATAGCTATAGGTGCCTTATTGGGCTATTATCTGGATAACCGCTTTGGAACCAGGCCTTGGTGTTTAATTATATGCTTGGGCCTTGGTATCGCTGCTGCATTCAGGAACCTGTATCTTCTGTATAAAAGAGCCAAAGATATGTAATGGATTTAACAAAATTTCTAAAAGAGCTTAGTCTCCAAAATCTACTGATTCTTATGCTGCTGGGTTCTATCAGCTTTTTTATAATGGATTCTGCCTTTACGTTCAGTCTGATTTTGGGTGGAATTATCATTACAGCCAATTTTTATTTTTTACAATCCATAACTAAGAGTAGAATTGTCTCTAATGGTCCCATTAAGATCAGAAAAGTCGCAATAATTGCTAAATGTTACCTAAGACTTGCCATTTTGGGTCTTATTCTTTTTATCCTGATTGGCTTTTTTAAAGTTGACCCTGTTGCTTTGGTTATAGGGCTTTCGATTATTTTTATAAGTATCATCACGATGGCATTACGGTACTGTTGTAAGGCATCGGTTAAGGAGGTGGCTTAATTTATGGAGCATCCGATATTTTTTATTGACTTAATTCTGTCTAAACTTGGGCTGGAACATTTTGCTCACCAATATTCACATGTAACTCATACATGGCTTGTTATGATGATTCTGCTTGTGAGTGCCCTTTTATTTGCCAGTGGTGTCAAATTATTTCCCAAAAAGGGTCAGAATATTTTTGAAGTTATAATTGGGGGGCTGGAAGATTTTATGGTAGAAATTACGGGCCCTGAAGGACGTTTCTTTTTCCCCTTTATTGGCGCTGTTTTTCTTTTTATACTTGTCTCCAATTTAATTGGATTGGTTCCCGGCTTTTTCTCTCCAACGGCCAATCTCAATACGACTCTGGCCTTAGCCTTATGTACTTTTGTTTATACCCATATTATAGGGATTAAATTCCATGGTGTGAAGTATATTAAACATTTCATGGGGCCTATATGGTGGTTGGCCCCACTGATGTTCCCCATAGAACTAATAGGCCATTTAGCACGTATCATGTCTCTGAGCGTTCGACTTTTTGGTAATATTTTTGGCAAGGAGATGGTGCTTTCAATCCTCTTTATGCTGGCAGGTCTTTTTCTTGCCCCTCTCCCTATACTTTTTTTAGGTATTTTAGTCAGTGTTATACAGGCATTGGTTTTTATGCTCCTTGCTACCATGTATTTTGTAGGAGCAATGGAACATGCCCATTAAAAGGACCTTTCACTCGGTTATTATTTCAGTTGTAAATTTTAGGGTTATAGCAATTTCTATTGTATGATCCTTTAGATATATCTGTTTTAGAAGAAGGCCATTAAATTTAAGTAAAAGAAAGGAGTGTTGAATGTCAAAAAAAACGTTAGCTGGTAGTCTTATTGCCATTTTTATTCTCGGAATTACATCGGTAGCCTTGGCAGATGATTCTGCTGTTAAAGCGGCCAGCCTCTGGGTATATTTCGGTATAGCCATCGCTTGTGGTCTCGGTATAGGTATGGCTGCCCTTGGCACAGGTCTTGCAATGGGAAATGCTATTAATGGCGCTCTGATCGGAACTGCCAGAAATCCTGAGGCAAGTGGCAAGATTATGACCACCATGATTATTGGTTTAGCCCTGATTGAGTCTCTGTGTATTTATGCCCTGGTTATCTGTTTTATACTTGTATTCAAGATCCCGGATCTGGGAATCATGTTTGATCTTATAGTAAAATCTATGGGCGGTTAATATTTTAAACCAGCGTTAAAAAGTATAAATAAAGAGGGCCAGATTTATTTGGCCCTCTTTATCCTATTTTGGCTATGTGCTTTAATTCACAATATACTAATTATTAAAAAATAGGCTTGAGCAATTAATAAAAAAAAAATACCTACACCAACCATTGAACGTTTAGCCCTGTATTTACGCCCCCTGGAGGAACTTCTTGAGACCGGAGGAATAATTATTTCATCGGAAAAATTGGGCGCCTTTTGCGGTGTAAATCCGGCACAGGTAAGGAAAGACCTTGCATTTTTTGGTGAATTTGGAGTACGAGGTGTTGGATATAACATAGGCAACCTGTTACATCATATTCAAAAGATATTATCGACAGATAAAGAGTGGAAACTCTGTATTGTTGGCTTGGGTAATCTAGGGCACGCCCTTGTGGAAAATGACAATATGAGAAAAAGGGGCTATAATTTTGCAGCGGCTTTTGATATAGATCCACTGAAAATCGGAGCAAAATTAGCATGTGGACTGACCATTGAACCAAATAGCATGATTTCAGTATTAGTCCCTAAACTCAATATAGAGATTGGAGTTATTGCAACACCTCCCTTGATGGCTCAAGGTGTCGCAAATCTGTTGATGAATGCCGGTGTCAGGGGTATCTATAATTTTGTTCCTGTCCAGGTGCGGACTGATCCTTGTTGTGTGGTTGAAAATGTTGATTTTACAGTAAAACTTGAGAACCTTGCCTATCATATAGGTAAA
>DAOWOF010000234.1 GCA_030642205.1 Desulfobacteraceae bacterium
AGGGACTTCATTTTTGTGATGCACATCGATCGTTGAAGCAATTTTCTCAGGAAACTTCCAGCGTCTCAAAAGAATAGCCCCTACTTCTCCATGATCTATCCCGATGATCTGGCGCTCAGCAGCATATAGATCAATACGATTCATGTGCAGGGATTTTTCCAGGATTTGTTCAAAAAGCTCATGAAAGAACTGATCCAGAACGATTTTACCTATATCATGGAGCAAGCCAAGAATAAATAAATATTCATTATCCTTATCTTTCCTGTACCTTTTACCCATTTCTTGCATTAGGGTTCCTACTGCCACACTATGAATCCATAATTGTTCTCTTGAAAAACCAGCGACCTTTTTGCCAGTCGGAAAACTTTTCATAACCCCGATGGACAGGGCCAAAGATTTTACCATATTAAAACCCAATAAAGGGATACACTTTTTCAGGCTGGAGATCTCCTGCTGAAATCCATAGTAAGCCGAATTAGCCACCTTAAGAAGTTTTGATGTAATAACGGGATCACTTGCAATGACATCTGCTATATCCATAGCACTGGTGGCTTCATTTTCCATTAAACTCAAGATTTTTGGAAGTACAATAGGCAAAGTAGGAAGTTCATCAACCTTTGAATATACCTTTTGAATGACCTCTTTTCGCTCCATAGCTTATATTTCCTATATTAAATAGTGCCCATCTGTGGACGACAAATTTTAAAGCCCTTGTATTTAGTGCCCAAACAAAAACTGTTTTTTCGAAATCTGCGCTTATCTCGTCAATTTCTGCGTCAGATAAAAATTTTAATACTCAAAATACCCAATGGATTTCTGCGGTTAAAATTTTTTTCCTTTTAGATAGAGTTTATTGCTATATCCATTTTTTAATAAATGATTTAATCGGGTGCTTTGCCTTAACCATAATTAGCGGGGTTTTACAGCTCCGCGCAAATTCTTCTGGGAGGGAGCCTAAGACCCTCCGTCGAAAGAAAGGATCCCCAGTGGCGCCTATAACCACCAAATCATAATCTTTGGCCTCATGGAGCAGACCATTTAATCGATCTGTTGAAATGGTATATTTAGGTTCAAACATGGAACGTGGAAGCTTAAGTCGGGGCATCATTATATCAAGAAAATCATCAATATTGCTGGTTGGTTTTCCTGGCGCGGCCACGTTAAAGACGACCACCCGGCCGCCATCTCGTTCTACCATGATGCTGGCTACTTTAAGGGCAAAGGCCGAATTTGGTCCGCCAGCATAGGGCACCAGAACCTTCTTGTATTTTTGATGTCCGCAATCTTTAAACACAGCGATATTACATGAAGCCCGTTCCAGTACCGGATCAACCGTCCTGCCCAGGGAAAATTCAAGCCCTCTGTGACCCTTCCAGCCTAAAATAAGGAGATCAGCTTTTCGCTCTGAAGCAGCAGATATAATTCCTCGCGCAAAATCGCGACAATAGCGTATTGTACTGCCAAAGGCATATTTAGAGGATAAATAGAGCATAGCCTCAATAATAGCTTCCTCGCCAGCTTTGGCATATTTAGAGGCCTCTGTCAGGGGAACCTGGGGAGGCACTGGAACCATATGGATTACTTCCACTTCTGATCCTCTGCCTCCTGCCTTACAAAAACGATAACAGTTTAAGGCCAGGGGCACTGCATTGACTGGATTTGCAACCGAAAGAAGTATACGATAGCCCTCTTTAGTTGGGATAGGCTCCTCTCTTACGACTACAATTTCCTCCTTTGTTGGAATGGCATTATATCTTGAATACATGAGGTAAATCAAGATCCCGATTAATACCCAAACAGGACCGACAACCCAGGCTATTGGACTCATATGCACAAGCCAGATGGCCAGCAGGGCCTGAACCAGGATGGCCACCATGGGAGGAATGGGGAAAAGGGGCATCATAAAGCCGTAGGTAATCTCATCAGCCATATTCCTGCGAACTCTGATAACACAAAGGTTAACCAGAAAGAATAGGAACAAAAACATCATGCTGGCGCTCGAAGCTACATCTATAATGGGTAAGAAGGTTATGATTAAGATCACAAGGATGCCAGTAAAAAGTAGCGCGATATGTGGGGTTCGACGTCTGGAATGCAGTCTGGAAAAAATGCCCGGAAGCATTCTGTCCCTCCCCAAGGCATAGGATGCCCGAGTGGCTGAATAAAGGGTTGCGTTAAGAGCTGAAGTAGAGGCAAAAATGACAGTAATGGTTACAAGGATAGAGCCAAAAGAGGGAATCAACAGGCTAATGGCCTCTCCAAAACCTTTAGCGCCATGGTTTCCAATCCAAACCCAGGCCGGGCCTTCAACGCCCTTTACTCCAATCACTGCAGCAAAACCAACGCCCACATAAGTGAAAACCACAATCAGTATTGAATATATCATGGCTTTTGGCAGATTACGTTGTGGCTCAATGGTTTCGTCACCAGCCTGTGCAATGACCTCAAAACCCTCAAAAGCAACATAGGTGAATCCCATTGTAATAAGTAGCTTGTCCCAGCCATTAGGCAGAAATGGCTCAAAATTTGCCAGTCTGGAAGGGTCTTTTATCGCGGTTATAATGCCTACAGCTGCGATAAAAGCAAGTGTTAAAGTTTGCCCGAGGGTAAAAATGAGTCCAATAGCACCTGTTTCCGAAGATCCACGATAATTAATATATAAAAAAAGGAGGGCAATCAGGATAGCTATCCCTTTTTCAAGTATTGCCAGCTGAGTACCTTCTGCTCCTATTAAACCAAGCTGCGTCAGATAATGAACAGTATAGAGGGAAAAAGTGACGGCATAGAGACTACCAGCCACAGAGGATGCAAACCATTCCATCCACCCTGCAAGGAAGCTGACGCCCCTGCCAAAACCGAGACGGGCAAAATTATAGGCGCCGCCTGCTCTTGGAATTGCGGAACTTAATTCAGCATATGACATTGCGGTGAACAAAGCAATAACAGCATTCAGGGCAAAGGTTAGAAGTACAGCTCCTGGACCGGCAACTTTGATTACATTGCCAACTCCCAGGAAGACTCCGGCCCCAATCATCATTCCTACACCCATCATAGTGACATGCAATAATGTGAGGTTCCTGGAAAGTTCGGTGGAGATGGGGGAAGGAGTCTCTTCAGGGTTGCCAGGTTTATTTTGACCCATCCTCAGAATCCTTTTTTGTGTTCTTTAAAGAAGCACAATGATCAGAATAAATCTGCTCAATAATCTTTCTGCTCCATAATGTAAGAGCTAAAACAGAGACTAAGGCCAAAGCAGTCAAAATAATACCCATAAAGGCATCAAAACTCATTGTGAAAACCATGAAATTCCTTTTGGTTTAATTAAAAATTAATCATTTAAAAGCTGGAAATAAAGGACAATATAATATTAGTTCCATTGTTGTCAATTTACTTGCAGTTTCTTGTGTTGGCAAAAGGATTATTTCCCTATTCACAGCCAGGGCACAATTTTCCCTTTAATGAGGCCGTGTGAGCAGGGCTGGAATAATGAAAATGCAAAAATTCAGCTTACCGAGCTTAAGCGAAGCGACTAAGGAGTTGTCCAACGTATTTCCTGGCAACTCCTTAGGGTGCAGAAAGAAGTTCCTGGAAAAGTTTTCTTAATGTGCGGTCTTGCCGGAATCTATAAGCCTAAAGGACTTTTTATTGATAAACTGAAAATCAGCTGGGTGTCATGATCAATGAGACATTGTGGGCCTTGGATGGAAGGTTTTTACTTTGACTCTCATGCGCGGGGGGCATCTCGC
>DAOWOF010000127.1 GCA_030642205.1 Desulfobacteraceae bacterium
GAAAATATTTTAATTAATAGTAGTGGTATATTAAAGATTGTTGATTTTGGTGTGGCCATAAAGACAGATGCTGATGGTGAAAAACAGGCGGATATGGTAGGTTCACCCTATTATATTTCTCCTGATGCTATTTTAGGGCGTATGATTGATCATCGAAGCGATATATACTCTCTTGGGGCTACCTATTACCATGCTCTGAGCAGTGCTCCTCCTTTTGACGGCAAAGATACTGAAGAGGTCTTACTCAAACATCTGAACGAAAAGCCTGTACCTCTCCATGAAAAGAATCCCAAGGTTTCAAATTTACTTGGATCGATAATTGACAAGATGCTCCTTAAAGATCCAGATGAACGTTATCAGGATTATCAAGAAATAATAAAGGATTTGCAGAATTTTCGTGTTAAGGTATTAACTAGCCTGAAGCGAAAATAAAATTATCTTGACATAGGAGCCAAATCTTTTTTATATAATATTTATTATGGAGTCAGGGAATAAAAGAAATATCGGCAGAGATACAGAAAATTGGCGCTGGTACAGCTTCTTTTTAGGGAGATGGGCCTGCCGGAACAGATATAAATAATAAACAGTGGGCATCTCCTTTGATTGCCCCGCGATTTTTTATCACGCTTATAAAGACCATGGGGCTATTTCCTGATGGTCTTTTTTTATTTTGGAGTAAAAAAGTGGAAACAAAACCCTCTTTTTCAGAATTTCTGGCTTTGTCAAAAAAAGCTGCCCTGATACCTGTGTACCAGGAATTATTGGCTGATACAGATACCCCTGTTTCGGCATATTTAAAAATTAAGGATAAATCCTTTTCATACCTTCTGGAAAGCGCTGAGGGAGGCAAGCACTGGGGACGTTATAGTTTTATAGGTTATAAGCCCTGTTTAACAGCTTCATTTCGTGGAAATGAGATGTTAATCAGGCAGAACGGCCAGGAAAAAATCTTGCACGATATCTCCAACCCAATAGATATATTACGCGATATAAATCATGACTTTTTAGCTGTGAGCTCCAAAGATCTTGCTCCTTTTCAAGGTGGATTAGTCGGTTTCTTTAACTATGATCTAATACGTAAATGGGAACATCTGCCTGGAACCCGGGCTGCCAGCTCCAATCAACCCGAGGCTGTTTTTACCATAGCTGGACGGCTGATTATTTTTGATCATCTAACTCATCATATGAAGATTGTAGCCTTTGCTCATCTGGACGGAAAGTCTAAACCGGAAGAGGCTTATTTAAAAGCCTGCCAGGATGTTGATGAAACAATTGAAGAATTACGTCAGCCATTTTCGCCTCAAATGAATGGTGATCCCTTAATTGTCTCTGAGCTTAAGAGCAATTTCACCAAGGATGATTTTAAGGATGCAGTTCTCAAGGCCAAGGAGTATATCGTCGCAGGAGATGTGATCCAGGTCGTTCTTTCCCAGAGATTTTCAGGAGAAATATCCGGAGATGATTTTAGTCTCTACCGTAGCCTAAGAAGTGTGAATCCATCCCCTTATATGTTTTATCTTAATTTTGGAGAAGATAAGATCATTGGAGCTTCTCCTGAGATACTGGTACGCCTGACAGATGGTAAAATCGAACTGAGGCCAATAGCCGGAACCAGACCCAGAGGCATGACCTCTGAAGAGGATCTGGCCCTTGAAGAGGATCTTATGGGCGATCCTAAAGAACGTGCCGAGCATGTTATGCTTGTTGACTTAGGCCGTAACGATGTAGGAAAAGTTGCTTTACCAGGCAGCGTTACCGTACCAAGATTGATGGAGGTTGAACATTACTCTCATGTGATGCATATCGTCTCCCGGGTTGAAGGGCAGTTGAAAAAGGAAATGGATGCCTTTGACCTTTTTATGTCTGCTTTTCCGGCTGGCACGGTTTCAGGAGCGCCCAAGATTCGGGCAATGGAAATTATCAGTGAGCTGGAGCCAACACCTCGTGGTCCCTATGCGGGAGCTGTTGGGTATTTTGGTTTTAACGGAAATATGGATTTTTCCATTACTATCCGCACAATAACAATAAATAAAGATATCCTTTCAGTTCAGGTTGGGGCAGGTATTGTGGCTGATTCCTCGCCTGAAGGAGAATATCAGGAGACCTTGAAAAAGGGAGCTGCCATGTTCAAGGCCATTAAAAAGGTGAACTTATAATGTTGCTGCTGATTGATAATTATGATTCTTTTACCTACAACCTTGTTCAGATTATTGAAGCCCTGGATCAGGAAATTGTAGTCTTTCGCAATGATAAGATTACTCTTGAGGAGATGAAACATCTTAAACCTGAATTCTTGATGATTTCGCCTGGGCCTTGCACTCCAAAAGAAGCCGGTGTTTCGGTGGAGGCAATCCGGTATTTTGGCAATAAAATACCGGTGCTTGGTGTATGTCTTGGACATCAGTCCGCAGCGGTTGCCTATGGAGGACAAGTGCTAAAAGCAGACAGGATTATGCATGGCAAGACCTCTTCTGTTTTTCATGATGGGAAAACCATCTTTGAAGGGCTGCCCAATCCTTTTGAGGCCATTCGTTACCATTCCCTGATTGTTGATAAGGCGACTCTTCCGGATGTTCTTGAAATAAGCGCATGGACAAAGGAGGGGGAAATTATGGGGGTTCGACACAGGGATTATCCGGTTCATGGCGTACAATTTCATCCTGAATCAATCTTGACTCGATCAGGGCCTGAAGTAGTCAGGAATTTTTTGCGTCTTAAAGGGATATAATCTTATTGCTAAGGTCAAATAATATTGTCATATAAATTTATAATGCATTCAGGTAACTATTCAGTAAATATCTCAGGAATGACACCTTAAATTAGGAGGGGATGGATAATGATGATCAGAGAGGCGCTGTCAAAGATAGTCAAGAGGGTTGATTTGACACAGTCTGAGATGGAACGGACAATGGATGAAATTATGAGCGGCGCGGCTACACCGGCACAAATCGGGGCACTTGTTACTGCATTAAGGATGAAGGGTGAAACTGTAGATGAGATTACAGGAGCCGCTATGGTTATGAGATCCAAGGCCTTCAGGATAGCCTTAAACCATGGAAAGGGGGAGCCAATTCTTGATACCTGCGGCACAGGTGGAGATGGGACCAATACCTTTAATGTATCAACCGCAACTGCCTTTGTAGCAGCGGGAGCAGGGGTTAAGGTGGCCAAGCATGGCAACAGGGCGGTTTCAAGCCAATGTGGCAGCGCGGATGTGCTGGAGGCCATTGGAGTAAATATTGATCTTGATCCCCCTGATGTTCAAACTTGCCTGGAGGAGATCGGGATAGGTTTCCTTTTTGCCCCCTTTTTCCATAAAGCCATGAAATATGCGGCAGGCCCCAGAAAAGACATTGGTCTGCGTACTATTTTCAATCTTTTGGGTCCCCTTACAAATCCGGCAGGAGCAACCGTACAGGTGCTTGGCGTATATGATCAAAGTTTAACTGAAAAGATTGCCAATGTACTAAATCAATTAGGGAGCAATGAAGCCTTTGTGGTATGCGGTGAAGGAACCTATGATGAAATTAGCATCTGCAGCCCGACGAAAATTTCCCATCTCAAAGGGGGCAATGTCAATACTTATAATATAACGCCAGAGGAATGTGGTCTAAAAACAGCTGATGCCAGCGAAATCAGGGGAGGTAACAAGGAGCATAATGCCGAAATAATCAGAAACATCCTGGATGGTCAACATGATGCCAAACGGGATATGGTTCTTATCAATACCGCCGCTGCCTTTGTTGTAGCAGGATTGGATCAAGATCTTAAAGGAGGAGTCCTAAGGGCCATAGACTCAATTGATTCAGGTAAGGCAAAAGAAAAACTGGAACAGTTGATTTCCTTTACAAAGAGAGTTGAACCTCTTGGGAATACCCTTTAATTATAAATAATTATTAAACCGGCTTGGCTGAATCGCAGAAACCAAAGGAAAGGCTTTGCAATAAAAACCATTCAAGAAAAATCGTATTTTTATTTTGACTTATTACCATGCCTTATTTTAAAAATTTAACAATAATTAATCCGCAAACAGCAAATGCGCCTGTAATATAAAAAGTTGTATCAAGACTGCTTTGGTATGCTATTAATCCTGAAATGGTAGCCCCTGTTATAAACCCAGTATCGTAAACAGATGTGAATATTGCCATAAAAAGAGGTTTCTCTGATTGATTTCCATACCCTGCGGCCATTGCATTATGAGTAGGGAATAATAACCCTATTCCAATGCCATATAATATAGCCGAGATATAAAACAAATCCGTACGTATAGTGATTGGAATAAGGAGGATTCCAAGCATCAATATTGGATAAGATATTTGCATAAAAATTATCTTGCCATGTTTATCTATTGATTTTCCCATTGAAAGCATAATTAAAATTGAAGAGGCATAGGCAATAAAAAAATAGGCTCCAGTATTACCGCCATTTTCGTTTGCGATCAAAACAAGAAAAGTTGGAACAGTTGCCTGGCAGTGAGCAAAGATTATTGTAGACAGCAGCAAGATCATAAATGGTTTATTTTTAAAGACCAAGCTGGAACTAAATTTTGGGATTGTTTCAGCCTGGTTGTTAAGTGTAATTGATTCACTAACCATTTCTGAAAAAACCAAACCCAATAAAGAGGCTGTAGCGGCAGCATAGTATATACTTGCAAATCCGAATTTTGATATAAGCATTTCACCAATGGCTGGCCCTAATGCTATAGCCCCCATTATTGCCGCTCCAAGTATACTGAAAGCTTCCCCTCTGGTTTTTTCAGGAAATGTTTTTGCAGCGATAGAGAAACTGCCTGCCAGAAATGCGGACAGGCCAATGCCATGCAGAATCCTGTTTATGAGCATATAGACCCCAAAGGATGAAATAAAAGCATATCCCAGAGAGGCAACAAAACTAATAATCAAACCATAACTTATTATTTTTTTCTCACCTTTAATCGATGCGAGCTTGCCCATATATGGTCTTGTTATTACAGCGGCAATTGAAAAAATACCCATCACGAAACCAATAACATGTTCTTTACATCCTATTTTATCCAGTGAAACTGGATATAGGTAGAACAATGCAATATTAAAAAATTGCATAAAAAATGATATACAAAATAAAATGAAATCTTTGCTCCATAATTCAATTTTGTTTGTGGTTTGCTCATTTAACTGCATATTCTTGCCCCATTTTTTTATCATGTATGATCATCTCATGAAAAGTATCTTCTCGGCTTTTTACTCGGCGAATGAGATCTGCTCCTCCCTGGCCTGTTGATGGTTTTTTCCGTAAATTACCACAATCAATTTGGCATTGCCAGGACCATATTGTATGAATCACTACAACATCAAGGTGCTATTCAATGAAGGTTGTAGGATTTCCTAAAGCCTCAGGTCTGTCCCAGGTAAATCCAATCATCTGCTTTGTAGCAAGTACCTGCAAATGTCAAAATTGGTAACCTCACGAGCAGGAGTTCTGTAACTTTTTACGAGGTTATCAATTTTAGATCTTGTTTTTTTGTATAAGGTTGGTATACTTTTTTTAATAAAAATACAATTTCAAAATTGGAGATTTATTACCATGATTAAAATAGGGGTACTATCTGATACCCATTTAGGACGGGTAAATGATACCCTAAGGTCAATCTATGATAAATATCTTGCTGATACAGATATGATTATACATGCAGGAGATATCGTTTCCACCGAAATTATCACTTTTTTAGAACAAAAACCTTTTCATGGGGTAAGTGGAAATATGGATCCCATAGAAGTTATTAGTCTGCTACCCCCCAAAAAAATCATTCAAGCGGGTAAATTTCGGATAGGGCTTCTTCATGGCTGGGGATCCGCTTCCGGTCTTGAAGAACGAGTCTATTCTGAGTTTGAAGATGTTGATATCATTATCTTTGGTCATTCACATCGACCAACTCAATATACTAAAAATGGAGTACTTATATTTAATCCTGGTACAGCTACGGGGAATACATCATCAAGACATAATACAATAGGTTATTTAGAGCTGGATGATAAAATTAATTCTGAAATCATTTATATTAATTGAGGGATAAAGATGAGCGTTCTTTGGGCTCCATGGAGAATGGAGTATATCCTGTCTGATCAAAAAAATATCGATTGTATCTTCTGCCTTGGAAAAGACAGAACCAAGGACGAAGAAAGGTTAATCTTGTATCATGATAATCATACTATGGTTATCATGAATCTTTATCCATATAATAATGGTCATCTCCTGGTGGCGCCAGTAAAACACGTTTCATCACTGGAATTTCTGTCTTCTGACGAAAGGTTGGCCTTGATTGATAGAGTAAATAAATCAATTCTCATCCTTAAAGCCAAAATGGCACCGGAAGGATTTAATGTGGGTCTGAATCTTGGCAAAGTGGCCGGCGCCGGAGTGGCAGACCATATGCATTTTCATATTATTCCCCGTTGGAATGGCGATACTAATTTTATGACGGTTGTTGGAGATGTAAGGGTTATTCCTGAGCATATTAAAGAAACTTATCAAAAATTGAGATCACGCTTCAAGGAACTTTAGAATCTGACCAGGAGAAAAAAATGAGTCAACTCCGAGCTATTATTGCAATTGTGCTAATGTTGCTGGTTGTTATAATTATTGTTCAGAACCATGTAGCCATGTCTACTACTGTTGAATTTAAGGTGAATTTGCTGTTTTTTAAATTCGAAACAGAAAAAATGGAACTCTATCTTGTTACATTAATTGCTCTCATGGCAGGGGTAATTTTTACTGGTTCTTATGGGATGTTTGAACGTTTTCGTCTTAAGAAACAAATTAATTCTCTCAAAAAAGAGGCTGCTAAAAAGGATATTGAAATTAATTCTCTCAGGAACCTTCCAGTAACTGAGAATACTATTCTTAATGATAGTCTTGATGATAATGATAATAAAAAAAAGATATGAAGGACTCATCTGGTTCCTTA
>DAOWOF010000094.1 GCA_030642205.1 Desulfobacteraceae bacterium
ATCTGATCCGGTCATGACGTGGAACCTCCTGGTTAACCATATACTTAAAGAGGATGTTCAGGTATAAAATAGACATTGCGGAACCTAGTAAAGAAACATTGACTTCCTGTCCGATGCCTGTTCGTTCCCGCATATAAAGCGCTGTGATAATCTGGTGACTGGCCAAAATGGAGGTGACCTGGTCAATTACACCAAACTGACATACCAAAGGCGGCATATCAGGCTCGCCCTGGGCGTACATGAATCCTGATCTTGCCTGCCCCTGATAATCAAAGGCGCCCAAATCTTTATCAGGCCCATTTGGGCCAAATCCGGAGACCTTGGCATAGATCAGTGCAGGGTTAACCTGGCGTAGCGCTGAATATGAAATGTTCATTTCTTCTACTGCCTGGGGGCGCATATTGGTAAGAAAGACATCTGCCTTAGCCACCAGCCGATGAACAATTTTCTGTCCCTCGCTGGTCTCAAGATCAACTGTGACACTTTTTTTGTTACGGTTAGCGCCTTCACAAAAAAGGGATCCTTTACCCGGGAAAAGATCAAGGCGTAGATCGCCTATTGGTCTGTTTTCCCTGCTTGGATCTCCAACAACAGGTTGTTCGATCTTGATGACTTCTGCTCCAAGATCTCCCAGGATAGCGGTTCCTCCTGGTCCGGCATGATAAATCCCACATTCAACAACACGAACATCATCCAAAGGTCTCTTCATATATTCCCCCAAATTTAAAAGTGATGTTGCAAGATAAGCAGGTATGGAAGACTTATATCTTAATTATATCAGGCTTGGCAAGGCGCTAATTTTATAAAAAGCTAAAAAAACCTCATTTTAAAAAGCACACTGTTTCCATTATCTTATTATGAATAAAAGGTCTGAATCTTTTTATCCCCCAATTTTCTCGCGTTAGATGTACCCTGTTAGTAAGCAGAATTACTATGACATCACGTTTGAAATCGATCCAGATTGATGTTCCTGTATAACCCAGATGGCCAACGCTTTTTTTGGAAAAATACCGGCCTGATCTGGAATTCCGGGAAGAAGGCGTATCCCAGCCAAGTGTTCTTGTGCAACCACCAAGCATCGTCTGTTTTTGGAAAAAAAGTTTTACAAGTTCAGGTTTGAAAAAATCCTGACGAAGGCCCAGATAATGCTCTCTTAGCATGTTTGCCAAGCTATACACCTCTTCTGCTGTACTGAATAATCCCGCATGTCCGGAATAACCACCAATAGTAAAGGCATTATCATCATGAACCTCTCCCTGAAGAACCATCTTACGCCAGGGACATAATTCGGTAGCAGCAAACAACTTTTTTTTATCTTTTTTAATTGGAGATGCCCCGCTAAAAGAAGTATGCTTTAATAAAAGTGGCCCATATATATTCTCTTTAAGAAATTGGGGCATAGACATCCCGCTTGTATGTTCAATTATCCATTCCAGGACCATAAAACCCAGATCACTATATAAACATCCACAGCCAGGCTGATACATCAAAGGTTCATTTAAGATCCACTCTCTCACGATTTTTTTTCGATTTTCAGATTCGGATCTCTTGAGTATCAGATAATATGGCCTCCAATCCGGAAGGCCGGATGTATGGCTCAAAAGCAATCGGGGGGTTAAAAATCTTTTATCATCCGGCAATGATATGCCTAATATATCAATTAAGGGTTGATCAAGCGACAATTGCCCCCTGTCCACCAGTTTCATAATACCCAAAGTTGTAGCAAGCGGTTTGGTTAAGGATGCCATATCAAATATTGTGTCTTTTTCCATGGGCAGCCTTTCAGGAAAGCATATTCGATAGCCAATTGCCTCAAATAACAATACTTTTGCCCTTTTTGCCACCAAAAGAACAGCCCCTGGAAAAACCCCGTCGCGAGCGCCTTTTTTTAATTGCCTCAGAAGTTTGTTTTTTTTGATTGTTTTCATTTTTATCCTCTATTAATTATACCGTCTAAAGGACTTGATCTCTGGAAAAATGCCTGGAAGATTTTACTCATAATATAAGGTAGTGACAAACCTGATCAATATAGGGTAATATAAAAAATAATTAAGGCCCTTTCAAAATGCCTGTTTCTGCGTAATCTCCGCGTCAGGATAAAATTTAATACATGATAAACTGATTCTCAATGACAAACAACCCTGATATTCACCAATTAGAATTTGAACAAAAAAAAATCACACTCATCGGTACTGCCCATATTTCCCGCCAAAGCGTAAATCTGGTTGAAGAAATTATCAGAGAGGAAAAACCGGAAACTGTTTGTATTGAACTCTGCCAATCCAGATATCAATCACTTACCCAGAAAGATAACTGGCAGAAAACAGATCTCATAAAAGTAATTAGAGAAAAAAAAGCTTTTTTACTTCTCATGAATCTGCTTTTGGCATCTTTTCAAAAGAGAATAGGTAATAAGATTGGAATCAAACCAGGGGAGGAAATTATCAAGGCTATTGAAATTTCCAAGGAGATCTCCGCCCAAATACACTTAGTGGATAGAGAAATTCGGACTACCCTTTCCAGGGTTTGGCGTCTGATGTCTCTATGGACAAAGATGAAACTGATGTTTCAATTTGTTATATCGATTGGAAGCTCAGATTCCATCCAGGAAGAAGATATTGAAAAATTAAAAGACAAAGATGTCCTGGAAATGCTGCTTGCCGAAGTAGGAGAAACACTGCCGGAGCTTCGCATGATCTTAATTGATGAGAGAGATAAATATCTGGCTCAGAAAATAAGAACTGCCCCCGGAGAAAAGATTGTGGCAGTTGTAGGAGCAGGGCATGTGCCAGGTCTAATAAAAAATTGGCATGAACCGGTAGATATCCCGTCTCTGGAAAAGCTGCCCCCTCCTGGACGCCTGACTTCATTAATTAAATGGGGGCTTCCTATAGCCATAATATTGATGATTGTTTGGGGTTTTTCAAATTTTGGGATCTCTGCCGGAACAGATATGCTTAAATGGTGGATAATTGCCAATGCCATCCTCTCAGGACTGGGGGCAGCCGCAGCCTTAGCCCACCCTCTTACTATCTTAACCGCGATTATAGCCGCACCTTTTACATCCCTTAATCCTATGATTGCTGCTGGCTGGGTAGCTGGTATCGCTGAAATCTTTTTAAGAAAACCACAAGTGAAAGACTTTGAGGCTCTATCGGAAGATATTGCTTCAGTCAAGGGTTTTCGGAGCAACAAGATTACACGTATTTTACTAATTGTGGTCCTTACCAACCTGGGCAGTTCCATGGGAACATTTGTGGCAATTCCCTTAATGGCCAAAGTTTTTACATGATGCGAAAAGAAAAAGCTGTATTTTTCATTGAAGAAGCTTGTCTGACAGGAGCCAAACAAAATAAAGCATGTACATTATTGGGGATCACAGATATATACAGTCGCAAAATCGTTGGCTGGAAATTTTATGATAGACAGAATTATGATTTATCTTCAAGTCTTCTGGTAACTCTTTAGAACCTTGGTGTAATCCTATCCTTCAACCGACCATCAGCAAGTAATGACAAGTTATTTGAATGAACCCTTAGGGTTTATGCTACTTAGAAAAGGATATCCATATCTATTTCTTCCTGAAGCCCTTATTTTTATAGGCTAGAAATTGTCTGTTTTTAAAAAAATCAGGGGCCTTCGATCCCATATCCCGGAGGCCCTGTTAAAAGATCAGCAAATAATTACAAAACAATTATCTTCAATTATTCGCCAATCAAAAACACAAAACCTGGAAACCGACCTTACCCGAAAATTACAATCTCTGGAACACCGACTCGACACCTCTATCAAACAAAGGAAACTAAGACTTATATCAAAACCGGACCTGACATTTCCTGCCAATCTTCCCATAACTGCCAAAAAAGATAAGATTATCCAGACCATAATTGAGAATCAAGTCATCATAATTGCAGGGGAAACCGGGTCGGGAAAAAGCACCCAAATCCCTAAAATGTGTCTTGAAGCCGGACGGGGTATTGCTGGCAAAATTGGTTGCACTCAGCCGAGGAGAATCGCAGCAATCTCTATAGGAGAGAGAATTGCAATGGAATTAGGCGTGGAGATGGGCAAGGAAGTAGGGTATAAGATTCGTTTCGCAGATAAATCCAATCCCGCAACCTACATCAAGATCATGACTGATGGCATCCTTCTTGCCGAAACGCAGCATGACCGTTTTCTGAACGAATATGATACCCTTATAATTGATGAGGCCCATGAGAGAAATCTGAATATTGATTTTCTCATGGGTATACTGAAGATTCTGCTGCCCAAGCGCAGGGAATTAAAAGTAATAATTACTTCAGCTACCATTGATACAGATAAATTTTCCAGGGCCTTTGACAATGCCCCTGTTATTGAGGTCCAGGGACGAACCTATCCTGTAATAATTGAATATCAGCCTCTGAATGAAGACACTGAAGATACAGATGAAATTACCCATGTAGATATGGCAGTGTGGTCAGTAGAAGGACTTTTAAGAAAAAGGCGCAGAGGAGATATCCTGATCTTTATGCCTACGGAACAGGATATTCTTGAAACATGTGAACGACTTGACGCAAGACAATTTGGGAATATTACTATTCTGCCTCTCTTTGCGCGTCTCAGAGGCAGACAGCAAAGACAGGTCTTTGCTTCTCTACCAGGACAGAAAATTGTCGTAGCAACCAATATTGCAGAAACTTCACTGACTATTCCCGGAATAAAGTATGTAATTGATACTGGATTGGCAAGAATTTCACAATATCAACCCAGAACCCGAACAACCAGCCTTCCTGTCAGCCTGATCTCCAAAAGCAGTGCAGATCAAAGAAAAGGACGCTGTGGAAGGATCTCTGATGGTATTTGTATCAGGCTTTATTCAGAAGAAGATTACCTTCAGCGTCAGGAATTCACTCCACCTGAAATTCTGCGCGCCAATCTATCGGAAGTTATCCTCAGGATGATTTTTCTTAAATTGGGACATGTTTCCGATTTTCCATTTGTGGATAAACCAAGTCAGAAAAGCATTAAGGACAGTTTTGCCATCCTGGAAGAACTCGGGGCTATTGTAAAAAATGGCCAACATTATCAGTTGACTCAAAAGGGTCGGCTTATGGCCAGAATGCCGCTTGATCCCAAACTTTCACGAATGATTTTGGAGGCAGTAAAAGAAGGCTGTATAGAAGAAGTTACGGTAATCGCTGCGGCCCTTTGTATTCGTGATCCCAGGGAAAGGCCTATGGATAAAGCCTATCAAGCTGATCAGAAACATACGGCATTTAAAGATACTGCTTCTGATTTCATTACCTTGTTAAATATCTGGAATCGTTATAAGCACATTAAAAAAGACCTTAAGACCCAGAATAAAATCAGAAAATTCTGTAAGGAAAACTTTCTCTCCTTTGTCCGAATGCAGGAATGGTATGATCTCCATCAGCAAATACAGCAAGTCCTTCAAGAACAAGCCTTCAAAGAGATAACACAACATACCAGGCCTGAGGATCGTTACATTGCTATCCATCGCGCAATCCTGACCGGGCATCTTTCCAATATTGCCCTGCAAAAGGAAAAGAATATTTACCAGGCAAGCCGTGGAAGAGAAATTATGCTTTTTCCCGGTTCCACTATTTTCAATAAAGGAAGTTCCTGGATAGTGGCCGCTGAGATGGTCAAGACATCCCGGCTTTTTGCCCGCACAGTTGCCCAAATTGATTGCCAATGGCTGGAGTCTCTGGGTGGAGACCTTTGCAGATCATCATACTCCGAACCCCATTGGTCAAGGAGCCGTGGAGAAGTAAGAGCATATGAACAGGTAAGCCTTTTTGGCCTTGTTATTGTTTCCAGGCGACTAGTATCCTATGGGCGTTTAGATCCTGAAGAAGCCCATAGAATCTTTGTTCAAGCCGGATTAGTAGAAGCAAGGATCAGGGAAAAATTTTCATTTCTTAAGCATAATAAGGAACTAATCAGAAAGATATCCAGTCTGGAAGATAAGATCAGACGAAGGAATGTCCTTGTTAATGAGGAAGTAATATATGATTTCTATTCTGAAAGATTAAAAAAGATATATGATATCCGAACCCTTAAAAAAATGATCAAAGAAAAGGGAGGCGATGATTTTCTGAAATTAAGCAAAGAAATCCTTTTGCTCAACTCTCCAGACCAAAAACTAGTGGATAAATTTCCGGATTATTTAACATCACAAAATCAAACCTTTAAACTATCGTACAAATTTGCTCCGGGAACAACCGAAGATGGTTTAACAATCAAGATCCCGGCAAGCCAAACTCACGTTTTTCCTTTCGAGCAACTGGAGTGGATGGTGCCAGGTCTTTTGGAAGACAAGATTACCTCCCTTATTAAGGCCCTTCCCAAGCATTACCGTAAACAATTATTACCGGTATCCAGGACAGTCAATATCATCATTAATGAAATTAAAACAACTGAGGACTCCCTGCTCTTTACCCTTGCCAGGTTTGTCCATCACAAATTTGGAGTGGATATCCCAGCATCAACCTGGCAAAAAGCCGAGATTTATAAACACCTCAAAATGCGCGTCATGATTACCGATAATAAGGGAGAAGAAATCCAATCGAGCAGAGATTATGGTCATCTCAAGCAGGTGATTAGCCCTCAGCTGGAAGATGATCAAAAGCAATCGTCTGTATGGAAAGAGGCGATGAAAAAGTGGGAAAAAGATGATATTAAGGCATGGCCTTTTGACACAGTCCCGGAAAATCTGCAACTAAGTCCTGAAATAATTGCCTATCCAGGTCTTCAGGTGAAAGACGGAGTGATCAACCTTAGATTGTTTAAAAATAAGGAAAAAGCGATCCAATATCATAAAGAAGGAGTCAAAGCCCTGTTAAAGCTTTGTCTGAAAAAAGATCTCAAATTACTAATAAAGACACTTAAACTGAACGGCGAAATAAAACAGGCTGCAAGATATTTCCAGGGGAACAAAATCTTTGAAACAGCCATGTATAATAGCCTTGTTGACCGTCTTTTTATGGTTGAGATCAGACTCCTTAAGGACTTTGAATCATATGTGAAAGAAATGAGATCAAATCTGTTTGACAAAGGCAAAGAACTAATGCGTCTTGCAGGTGAAGTGCTGCTTGGTTATGCCCAAATTCGTTTTGTGCTTCAAGGCATTGAGACTGCGAATAATAATAACCATCTTGTTTGGGCTATGTGCGCCCAAATCAGGGAAAACCTGAATCAGGTAGTTCCGGAAAATTTTATTGTATCCTTCCCGCTAAAGCGCTTTAAACATCTACCCCGCTATCTAAAAGCCATGGAAATCAGAGGACAAAGGGGATCCTTTGATGTAGCAAAGGACCAGAAAAAAGCAGCATTAATAGAACCCTTTGAAGAAATATTACAAAAAATGAATGCCCAACTAACACCTTGCTCTTCTCATAAAAAAATTGCTTGTGTGGAAGAATATCGCTGGATGATTGAAGAATATAAAGTATCAATCTTTGCTCCGGAACTTACAACAGCTATTCCTGTGTCACCCAAAAGATTAAATAAAATGGTAGCAGAAATAAATAGGATATTCTAAAGAATTACAATTTATAAGCTTCCAAGGTATATGTAATAAAATGTCACTCCAGTAAAAACCTTGGCGTCCAGGTGATGTTTTTGTTTCTGAAAGAGGCTCATTTAATTATTTTTTGAAAGAGAACTTACCGGTAATAATAGAGAAAAATAGTATAATAGCTATTATTTCCCAGGTTAAAACAGCCCACCATGAACCAGATAAGTGCCAAAAAAGACCGCCAAACACAAATCCTGGAACAAACATAACTACACCAATACCAATTTTTCTTACAAGCTCCATCTTGTGATCTCCTAGTATAACGATTGTGAAAAAGCTGAATATCTTGCAGAAATAAAACTATTCGATTTTTTTATACCATTATATTTAGCGCAGATAATAAAATACAAGGATCTCAGCTTTAATTTTTTTACGAATATTTCAAAAATGTCATACTATAGAAAAAGGACATTGAATGGTCAAGCAGCAATTCTCGTTTCGCAGAATAGGACCCCTCAGGGCGCCTAAAAAGAGAAATTTTTCGGTTAGATTCAAAATTAGAATGGCTGATGATCAAGGGTATTGTGTTAATTTGTCTTGATTTTAATAAATATAAAGAATATACTACTATTCTTTTACGGGGCGTGGCGCAGTCTGGAAGCGCACCTGCTTTGGGAGCAGGGTGTCGGA
>DAOWOF010000086.1 GCA_030642205.1 Desulfobacteraceae bacterium
TTGGTCAACATCATGCTGATATTGTCCAACGCCAATTGATTTAGGGTCAATTTTCACAAGCTCGGCCAGGGGATCCATGAGCCTTCTGCCAATAGAAACCGCTCCGCGTACAGTAACATCATAGTCAGGAAACTCATCCCGTGCGGCCTCAGAAGCAGAATAAATTGACGCGCCACTCTCATTGACAACCACAACCTGTATCTCTTGAGGAAGAGATAATTCTCTGATAAAGGCCTCTGTTTCCCTGCCCCCAGTACCATTGCCAATGGCTATAGCCTCAATTTTAAAACGTTTACATAAGTCCTTAATCGTAACAGTCGCGATTTCTTTTTTTTTATCTGAAAACAATGGGAAGATTTTATCAGAATGGAGTAATTTTCCCTGAGGATTAAGGCAGACAATTTTACATCCTGTCCTGAAACCCGGATCAATAGCCATAACGCTTTTTTGGCCCAGAGGGGCTGCTAATAATAATTGTCGAAGATTATTTTCAAAGATATGGATAGCATCTTGATCCGCATCTTTTTTTGATTTTACCCGAGCTTCAGTTTCCATTGAATGGGAAAGCAAGCGTTTAAAACAATCATGGACAGCTAATTTTACCTGCTCCGAAGCCAAACTATCACTTTTTATACAAAGTCCCTCCATGAGGGAAATAGCTCTTTCCTCTGAAGGTTCCAGGCGAAGACTCAGGATCTCTTCTTTTTCCCCTCTTCGCATAGCTAAAATTCTGTGAGAGGGAGTAGTTTTAGCTTTTTCATGCCATTTAAAGTAGTCCTTGTATTTTGCCCCTTCATCTTCTTTGCCCACAATAACTTTTGAGCTGTATTCACCTTCTTCAATGAAAAGAGAACGAGTTAGTTGGCGTGTTTCCTGATCTTCATTTATCCATTCAGCTATTATGTCACGGGCTCCTTCCAGGGCATTATCCGGGATATCAACCCCTTTTTCAGGTGCTACAAAAGCCAAGGCCTCCTGTAATGGATCAATTGATCCCTGCTCAAAGATTATTTTTGCCAGAGGTTCAAGCCCCTTCTCCTTAGCCACCGTACCCCTGGTTCGTCTTTTTGGCTTGTAAGGCAAATAGATATCTTCAAGTACAGCCATAGTTTCCGCGCCTAAAACCTTTTCTTTCAGATTATCAGTTAGTTTTCCTTGATTACTCAGTGATTTACAAATTGCCTCTCTGCGCTTATCCAGGTCTTCCAATTGTTTCAGACGATCTCTGATACTAGTTATATGCACTTCATCAAGGGAACCTGTCTTCTCTTTTCTATACCTTGCTATAAAAGGGATACTGTCTCCCTGTTCAAGCAATACGACAGTGGCTTTGACCTTCCTGTTTTCAATTTGTAATTCAGTTGCAATTTTATCAATATGAATTTGGTCCATATCTCCTCGACAAAACACTAGACATTTTTTGCCTGGATGGCAAAAAATACCTGTTTATTATTTGATAACCGAGTAAAAAACCGCTCTGCGAGTTTTTACGAGTCCATAACTTATTTATGTATACGCCTTATTGCAAAATCTTATTATCATTGATTAGGGATGATCACAAGAAAGGAAATATAAAAAAACTATTATATCTATTGGAGGCTGAAAAAAAGGATGAAGACATAAGCCTTAATATTAATGTCTTTTATTTAAAAATATACTGAATTGGTTTGAAAATAATACTTTGTTTTCAAATAAGGAACGGGGACCTTGTTTTGCCTCGTCCCTATGCGGCCTGTGAACCAAGAATGGAGGATTATAGATCAAGATCTTATATAAGTGCCCCGATCCAATTTTTTAATTTTTCCATCTCTATAAGCACGATGTACAATATCCCATATTTTTCGGTTTGAATAGCCTGTTTTCTTTTGAATCATGGCAGTTGTAACACCTTTTTTAGTGCGCATTATAATCTTTAAAACCGTTTCAGTGGCTGATCTTTGTTTGACTCCCTTATCCGGCCTTTCTAAGGGTAAAGAAGAATTTTTATTATTAATCCGGCCTTGACCCTTTTCCATGATCTCAATGTTTGACATCATCTTTTCCACTCTTTGTAATATACTCTTGAGTTGATTTGATATTATCTGACAATCTTTCTTTAGTTGTTTCATGGCAATTCTCCATTCTTGACTCTTTGGGTCATTGGGTATATATTCTGATAAAAAACATCTATCCTTCATTACCTTTGATTTAGAGAGGCCGTTGCCTGTTTCTTTAATGCCTCTTGGATCGTATTAAAATAGTGCCTGAATGAAAACTGCCAATTTTCCCAATTTTTGTGTCAAGCGAAAATTTTTGCTTTCCTTGAACTTGAAAAAAATAACATCTTTTCGTTCGGACACTAAACCCAGGGGCATGTCTAAAGAAGTTATTCACTAAATAAAAATATCCTTTACTTGACAAGAGCAAAAGAAAAACTATTATGTCCAAAAAGGGTAAATTCAATCTGCTCTTCTCCACTTTTAATATATTTTGATAACAAAGATGAAAAAGATACATGGTCTCAAGCCTTAAGCATTGATTCCAATCTATAAAAATATATTTAGATGATTTCCTGGATTTTACTTGCAATATTAACGCCAAACATCCAGTTACAATGATTTCTGTTTCAAATACGAGATAAATACATATCAGATATGAATAATAATATATGTCAGGTTTTTTTTGTAGGAGCAGGACCTGGTGATCCTGAATTAATTACAGTAAAGGGACAAAAATGTATTCAACAGGCAGACCTTGTCTTATATGCAGGATCTCTTGTTCCCAGAGAATTAATTAATTACGCTCGTAAAGACGCAAAAGTATTAGATTCATCGGGTATGAACTTAGAGGAAACACACCTGGCAATAGTAAAAACAGTAAGAGCTGGAGGGATGGCTGTCAGGGTTCATACTGGGGATCCCTCTCTATATGGAGCTATAAAAGAGCAGATGTTTCTCCTGGACAGGGACGGAATCTCTTATCAGATCATTCCGGGAGTTACTGTAGCTTTTGCCGCGGCTGCGGCCGCCAAGCTCTCATTTACCCTTCCTGGTAAAAATCAGAGTCTGGTCTTTACCCGTCTTGAAGGAAGGACGCCTGTCCCGGAAAAAGAAAATATCAGAGATTTTGCCCGACACCAAACATCCATGGCTATTTATCTGTCAACTGCAAATCCACAGGGAGTAGTCAACGAATTAATAGCCGGAGGCTATCCTGAAAAGACACCGGCAGTAATTGCCTACCGTGTTGGCTGGCCTGATGAATTAATTATAAGAACTGACCTGGGGTCCATACCTAACTCTATACAAAAAGCCGATATCCATAAGCAGGCGGTATTCCTTATCCTGCCAGATCAGGATGATGATCCGATCTTTTCAAAACTCTATAATAAAAATTTCACTCATGGTTATAGAAAATGAAAAACACAGCGATATATGCATTAACACCTCAAGGAGCTCATCTGGGACACCAGCTGACACAGCAATTAGAAGGGCACCTTTTTTTACCTGTCAGGCTGTCAGGATATTATGAATCCACACCATTTGAACGTCTCTTTGAAATAGTTGCCGACAACTTCAACCTCTATCCCCGTCAAATATTTATCACTGCCCTGGGGATTGTTGTCAGGGCAATTGCTCCTCATATTAAATGTAAGGATCAAGACCCTGCTATAATTGTTATGGACCAAAATGGCAAATATGTTATAAGCCTCCTTTCAGGGCATCTGGGTGGAGCCAATAAACTAGCCCAGGATGTCTCACTTCTGACTGGCGGCCAGCCTGTAATTACTACTGCTACCGATACAGCGGGAGTTCCTGCCATAGATGTCCTCGCTCAGGAAAAAGATTTGGCAATCCTGAATCTGGGAGGCGTAAAATATATCAACATGGCCATCCTGACCGGAGATCCTATACAGATATTTGATCCTGAGCGGCGATTAGGAACCCTTGATTCCTTAAATTCTGAATTTGCTATGGAACGTGTAACAGATGAGGATTGGATTGAAGAGAGGCCGGGTGTATGGGTAACCTGGAAATACAAGTTCCCACATCGACCAAACAAACAGTTGGTTCTTCATCCCAAGTGTCTTGTAGCAGGTATTGGATGCAATAGCGGAACCGATAAAAACGAAATTATAGATTTTATTCAATCTACATTCAGAGAACATGATCTTGCCTTAAAAAGCCTTAAATGCTTAACCTCCATTGATGCGAAAAATGATGAAAAGGGTCTTTTGGCTGCTGCCAGGTCACTGGAGGTGCCAATCAGTTTTTTTAGCCGGTCTGAGATTGAGCATATTGACGTCCCCAATCCTTCAGCATTAGTAAAAAAACATATGGGAGTAATGAGTGTATGCGAAGCGACGGCAATACTAAAATCCAAGGGAGGAAAACTGCTGGTTCCAAAGGCCAAGAGCCGGAATGTGACTCTCGCTGTGGCCCTGGTCGATTAACCATTGCAAGTCTTGGCCCCGGTTCTTCCAGATTTCTGGCCCCGGAGGCTCTTCAAGTCATCTTGGATTCAGAAATTATTGCAGGCTACAAGACCTATATAGATCTGCTGGAAACAGAGATGCTCGCAGGAAAAGAAATCCTTTCCACCGGCATGATGGGAGAAATACGCCGTTGCCAGATGGCCATTGATAAGGCCCTTGAAGGTCATAAAGTAGTTATGATAAGCAGTGGAGATGCAGGCATCTATGGCATGGCCGGTCTGGTATTGGAGCTTTTAGCCGACCAGGGCCTTTCAAACAAATTAGAAGTAAGAATAATCCCCGGTATTCCCGCCTTAAGCGCCGCCGCATCCCTCTTGGGAGCGCCCTTGATGCATGACTTTGCCGTTATTTCCTTAAGTGATTTAATGACCCCATGGGAGCTGATCGAATCCAGGGTAAAGGCTGCCTCTGAGGCAGATTTTGTCTTAGTTATTTATAACCCCAGATCAAAAAAAAGGCATTGGCAACTAGGACGGATAAAGGATATAATAAAAGAGTATCGTGAAAAAGATTGTCCAGTAGGCATTGTCAGAAATGCCACGAGAAATAATGAATCAGTAAAAATTACAACAATTGCTGAGCTGGATGGTTCTGAAGTAGATATGCTTACTATTCTTATTATAGGGAATTCACAAACCAAAGTTTGTGATGGAAAAATGATAACGCCCAGGGGATATATAAAAAAGTATAAGGATAAAATAACTTCTTAAAAACCAAACCTGTTTATCAATATTTACTAAAGGTTTCCTGGAGTTACAAATGGTCAAAGAAAACAAAACGATCGCATCTCTTATTTTGGCCGCCGGAAGAGGCAGCCGTATGAAAGATTATAATGGGAATAAAACCCTTCTGCCCTTGATAAGGGGAGAGTCTTCCTTTGAAGGAAGACTTCCCATCCTGCATCATATTCTCGCAAATCTCCCTTCCGGCAAAAAAGCTATTGTCGTTAATCATAAAAAAGAAGATATCCGAAAAGCTACCAGCAGTTATGAAATCCAATATTTTGAGCAACCTCAACTTAATGGCACAGGAGGCGCCTTGCTTGCAGCCCGAACCTATATTGAGCAAGCGCCATATGACTACCTCCTGGTAACAATGGGAGATGTCCCGCTGGTGGAAAAACATACATACCAGATCCTCGTTGATCGGTTGGAATACCATAGTATGGTCATCCTGGGTTTTCGCCCTGAAGACAAAAAACAATATGGCATCCTGGAAATTAATGGGGACTTTGTAAACAAAATTGTTGAGTGGAATTATTGGAAAAATTATCCTCTTGAAAAACAGGCAAATCTGACGATTTGTAACTCAGGAATTTACGCCTTTCGAAAACAAGAAATTGTTCGCTACCTTCCGGTGCTGGCCTCAAGACCCCATCTGATCCAAAAAAATATCAAGGGCCAAACCCGGCAAATTGAGGAATTTTTCATTACTGATATTGTGGAATACATGACAGAGGATAAGCTTGAAATCGGATATATTGTTGCTGAAAATGAATATGAGGTACTTGGTGTAGACGATAGTGCAGCGCTTGAAAAGGCACAGGATCTTTATTCTAAAAAACCAGGTTCTTGATAATGTTTTTTCCCTCCACTTCCTTAGTCCTGGAATTAAAATTAAATGCTTCCACTACATAGATTCCATCAAGCAGCCAACCTCCTGGAAAATCAGATAATCAAAACACCTTTGATTCACTCCCCTTTTTTATCGACAACCTTTGGAGGAGAAATCTTCCTCAAATTGGAAAATCTGCAAAAAACAGGCTCCTTTAAGATTAGAGGGGCATTGTATAAGATCTTGACTATCCTTGGTCATAGCCATATCAATGGCGTAGTTGCCGCATCTGCCGGAAATCATGCGCAGGGTGTGGCCATGGCAGCGACAGCAGCCGGGCTGCCAGCCTTCATTATAATGCCTGAGTGGTCATCTATTACCAAGCAGGAAGCCACCAAAGGATATGGAGGAAAAGTCATTCTTGCGGGTCAAAGTATAGCAGAAAGTCTTGAAAGAGCAGAAGAGCTTGCCCATAATGGAAAGGCCTTTATCCATCCTTATGATGATATCGATATAATTACTGGTCAGGGGACAATTGCTCTGGAGATTCTGGATATCTTGCCTGACGTAGATATCATCATTGTCCCAATTGGAGGCGGAGGTCTTATATCAGGAATATCTACTGTAATTCGTTCTATCAAGCCCTCTATAAAAATAATCGGGGTTCAAGCTGCTTATTGCCCTTCTGCCTCAGAAGCGATTAATAAAGGGAAACGGGTTTGTGTTCAATCAAAGTCATCCATTGCAGATGGAATTCAAGTTCAACAAACAGGCCAAAAGACCTTTGAAATCATTCAGGAATGTGTTGACGAAATTGTTTTGGTAAATGAGGAAGAAATTGCGGCTGCCATGCTGATGCTTCTGGAACATAACAAAATTCTGGCTGAAGGCGCGGGAGCTATAGCCCTTGGTGCCCTTTTAAACCATTCTGTGGTGGTTCCCAAGGGACAAAAGGCTGCTTTATTAATTAGTGGAGGAAATATAGATAGTTCTCTCCTGGGAAGGATCATTAATAAAGGATTACTAAATAACGGACGTATTATGCGGATTAATATTCTCCTTGATGACAAACCCGGTTCATTGTCAAATGTTTTGAATTTGATAGCCCATCTGAATGCTAACCTGCTTTATATTTATCATGACCGTAATGAGGATAGCATGGCGGTTGATACCGCACGTGTGGAGATAACTCTGGAAACCAGAGGCCATGCGCATATAAAAGCTATCCGATCCGAGTTTCAAAAAGCCGGATATCCAACCGTCTGATTCAAGTTTATGCAAAAAAAAGAGGTGAGGATGCAATTGTCAGAAAATGAACACTTAGTTGAAATTAAACAGGATTTACCAGGCTTTAATGCTTTTTTTAGTTCCTGGGTATGGTTTGGTGATATTTCATTTGTGGTTGATGTGGGTCCTGCAAATACTGCCGACAGGCTTATTAAAAAATTACGTGGACTCGGAATGGTCAGGCTTGACTATGTCCTGTTGACTCATATCCATATTGATCATTGCGGAGCACTGGGAGATCTATTAAACTATTATCCCATGGCAAAGGTTATTTGTCATGAAAAGGCCATAAAGACCCTGGTTGAACCTTCAAAGCTCTGGTCAGCAAGCTGCGATGTCCTGGGAGACATTGCAAAGGCCTTTGGTAAACCTAAACCTATAGATAGAAAAAAAATAATTGCTCACCCCCAAAGTCAGGTAAAGGGGCTCAAAATAATTGAAACTCCGGGGCACGCGCCTCATCATCTGAGCTTTACCTTTGAGGGCAGGCTTTATGCAGGTGAGGCAGGAGGAAATTTTTTGGATATTGACGGAGATCAATATCTAAGACCTGCGACCCCGCCTAAATTTTTTATGGAAATCTTTCTTGACAGCATTGACCGCCTTATTGCCCTTGAAGATCAACCCATACGCTATGCCCATTTTGGAGGGGCAGACAGCTCCCGGCAATTATTAAATAGTTTTCGGGAACAGATGCTGCGTTGGCATAAAATCATTAGCCAACAACTCAGCAAAGGAGAGGAAAATCCGGTAGAAAGATGCGTCAATTTGCTTCTGGAACAAGATAAAAACCTTGCACCATATAAAAAAATGGCCTCTGATACTCAATCAAGAGAAAAATTTTATTTGACAAACTCGGTAAAGGGTTTTATTGGATTTTTAAAAGATAAAAAAACATTATAGGGTTTGCAAGAGATGAAGATATATACAAAGCAAGGAGATAATGGCCATACAAGTTTATGCGGACCGGAACGGGCGCTTAAGGATGATTTGCGTATAAGGGCATACGGTATAGTAGATGAGTTAAATTCTGTCCTGGGCTGGTGTCGGGTAATAATAAAAAATAATGAGGTTAATAACGCAATATCCAAGGTTCAAAAAGATCTCTTTGTCCTTGGGACAGATCTGGCTACGCCGGGATCGGGAAAAAATTTCCTGATTAAAAAACAGGATGTAAGCTCGCTTGAAAAAATACTTGATAATTTTGATGATAAATTGCCGCCTTTAAA
>DAOWOF010000281.1 GCA_030642205.1 Desulfobacteraceae bacterium
AGGCTCTTTACATGTAATGCCACTGTGATTTCTGGAGAAATAGATAGCTCCCTTTTGTTTTATTTCTTTTCATTCCCTTCTTTATCACAGCTTCTTTGTCTTCTTTCCTGAATGATAAAAAAGTTTCTTTTATCCAGTTAACAAAATCCGGCTCTCCTGAAATAAAACCACCAATTAGATTTTTATATGGATTCTCAACTGCCTTTACATCTATATCTTCTACAAATTTTTGGTAATTCTTTTTGCCTTCCTTGGACAATTCATAAAACAAACTCCCCCAGATAAAGTAATCTATTTTTTGTTACTACCCACCTGGAAAATTGTCCAGCTTTAATTTAGTGCTACATATCAAGGACTACCCAAAAAATGAACTCATACTCAATATGCTAAAAGTCTGTGTAATAAATCAGTTGACAAAAATATCTTGCGGTAGTAAAAAATTTTGTAATTATTCAGCTATTTTAAGGATGTTGATTTCAGATGCGCGACAGGCATAAAATGAAAATAAATATCTGATCCTTTTATTATTCATAATTATAGCAAGAAGCTGTAATCATATATAATTAAATTTAATCAACCAATAAAAAAATCAAAAATTAGTTGAGCATGTAAGGAGACAGGCCTTCACTTTTGTCAAAGATGCAGGTCTGCCCTTCTTTAATTTATTAATAAACCAGGAAGGTTTGTCAGGGAGAATACCCTGTAGAACTTTTCTGGTTTTTTTTTGCGCAAATTCCAGGGGCAGCGCAAAAACGATGAGTTATTTATTTCCAGTCCCTTAGCATGATTATTCTTTCAAGCAATTACTTAAATCATGTTCTATATAATAGAGAACCTTGTAAAGGAGGAAGTATTGATTATGAAGAAGTGGCTAATTTTATTAACATTAACGGCTTTTATTATATTTGCTTCTATGCAGATTGCCTCTGCGGACAAGCAAGATGGCGAAGAAAAAATTATCACTATAGAGGAAATGACTGTAACAGGCGAAACAAAAAGTGTTGATGACAAGATATTCTACGCGCCGCAATCAATTACTATTATTGATAAAGGTGAAATCGAGAGAAAAAAGCCCATGAGCATTGGCGATATTATAAGAGATATCCCGGGGGTTGAGATTTCGCAATGTCAAACAGCTTACAAGAAAGAGCCGGTTATAAGAGCGCTTGGCGGTCATCGTGTCATTATCATGGTTGATGGTCAGCAATTAAGCTCTAATACTTTTTTAAGCGGCACGCCTCTTTCAACTATTGACGCTGATAATGTTGAACGGATTGAAATTATCAGGGGGCCTACTTCAGTTCGATATGGATCAGATGCGCTGGGCGGTGTTATTAATATCATTACAAAAAAATATATGCCTTCAGACGAGTTTAGTATCCACGGTAAATTTGGCATTGATTACGCCTCTGTCTATGACCTGTCATCCTTGAGAATGGATATCTTCGGGGGAGATAAAAAATATGATTTCAAACTAGGCTTATCTGGTACTGACGTAGGAAGAACACAGATTCCCGATCAGTCATGGCCTTTTGTTATAGATGAAGATAATCGTATGTATAATACTGAGTATGGACATGATGATTGGTCTTTTCATGCGGGATACAGACCCCGGGACAACCATTATATGTCCTTTGGCTATATTGGGCACAGGGGAAAGGACATCGGCCTTGCCATGATGCTGGAAGAAGAGCCTATGATGCCTATGCTTCTTGACACTATTCCGGATCTTCTTGCAAACATCCTTAACATGGATCCCGATCTGTTTGGTATTTCTGTCCCTCCCTTGTTAATCAACCAGATTGATAATTTTATCGGCACCATAAAAGCGGATACAGGGACATTCGGGCTTCCGGACACAGGCCTTGACCTGTTTTCTGCAAGCTATCATTTGAAAAATAAGCTTGGCAGATTGGAGTCATTGGAAATAAAGGCAGGCTGGCAGAAAATGGGATGGAAATTTTTACACTGCCCGCATATGTATCTGCCTTTCTCAAACATGGATTCGCCATTTTTATCCGGTATCCTTGATATGTTTGGCCTGGATATTGACAATTCAAGCTTTATGGATATGGCCTTTAAAGCCAATCATGATTCTTTATCAAAAATCATTAGTTTATCCGGTATTAGCACATGGACCTTTGGAAATAATCACAGGCTTACCACAGGCATTGATTTTTATCATACAGACGCGGGAGATGATGTATCAGACCTCCGTCAGATAAAGATATTTGAGATGCCTGTCTACAAATACCTGGTTTATTCCGAGTCTGAGGTAAAACAGGATAGGGCAAGGATCTTTATTGAAGATGAAATCATTCTGGGAAATTTTATTATTACGCCCGGATTGAATTTTGACTACCTTAAGGCCAGAAAGACAGGGACAAAACCTGACACTGTCATTGCCGATCCTTTATCCATTATGATAGCTGATATGTTAGAGCGGGATAAAAGGATATTAAATCCGGAAGATAATCAGTGGAACGGCCTTGGCGGTGCCCTGGGTATTATTTACCTTCTAAACCCTGATGTAAATCTTACAGCGACTCTGGCAAGAGGAATAAGGCTCCCTTCTGTGGATGAAACCTATTTTTCGACGCCCCATAGCAATAACATGATAGCCGGAAACTGGAACCTGACCCCTGAAAAGAGCATGGATTATGAAATTGGTATCAAGGCAAATTTTGACCGCTTTTTCTGCACATTGAATCTCTATTATACAAAAATAGAGGATATGATAGAACTGGCATGTCCTGCAGGCTTCAATCTTTTTATGACTAACACCTTTCAATGGGAAAATATAAACCAAGTGGATATCTATGGAAGCGAGGTCTCTTTACGTTATTCTCTAACAGATGAACTTAGCCTGTATTCCAATATGGCCTATACAAAAACAGAGCAGGAAGGAGATAAACAAC
>DAOWOF010000293.1 GCA_030642205.1 Desulfobacteraceae bacterium
GACTCTTGGATTGACTTTAGATTCAGGTAAGGAGTAATTTTGTCGCTGATCAGCATCCCGCCTGATACTCCCCGCTCAACATCTCCCCAAAATGGAGAAAACATGATGATATGCTCTTTTCTTACATAATCTATAATCTGATCAAGCCCATTTGTGATAGGTTCACATAAGAAGATACCTGCCAGGGCTGTGGCCTTTTCTAATGAAGAAGCCCTGATAATCTCAACCTTGATGGGTATTCCTCTGATGTATCCAATCTTTTCCATATGGCGGCCTATTTCTTCTGCAAGGGCCTTCCTGTCAGAATAAACCAAACCCAGAATCAGATAACCGTGATCTCCTTTTTTTTCTGTGATATCCTTGTCCGCAGCTAACAGACTTGGAAACAGGTCTATTCCTACCCAGGCCCTGCGGTCTTCAGAGGTTTCCGCGTAAAGGTTATGAAAGCAAGATAGCACAAGGATTAGCAAAGTAATCATTAATAAACAAAATGTGCGTTTTATCTTGTCATGATTCACGATGCTGAACCTCATTTAACCAAATCATAATTTGGAAGAGAATTTTATCCAAAACAAACGTTTGTCTGAATGATAGTTTTCATTGGAATAATCATTTGCTCCTCTAAAAGCAGTCATCTCAGTCGACTGGGGGATCGGAAATTCTTCTTTGAATAGATTGTGTATACCAGCCCTGATGGTAAGACCCTTTAACATCATATTGAATAAATTTATGGTGATGTTTAGGGTATGGTAATTATCCGGTTTATTATTTGAGCCTTGACTATTATGATCGCCCACATAGCGGTACTGCATGCCGATAGACAAGTTATTATAAGGTTGGCATATAAGGCCGATGTTTGAAAGCCAGTTTGCTGATCCGGGAATCGTCCTGGAATGATCCTGGGCCTGAGTCTTTACATAGGAAAGATTGGCATTCAATTTCAGAATATCTGGGATAAGTTGTCTTTTTAGTTCCAGCTCTCCGCCCTTGACATGAAAAGGGCTAAGTCCTTGTTCTGGCGGAATTTCATCTATTTTTGTTTGTAAAGAGGAATAAAACAAGGTTGCTCGATAATCCATATATAAGCTTCTATAAATATATCCGAGTTCAAATGTGTCAATTTTTTCAAACTCATCATTCTTGTCAAGTATTTCAAGAAAAGAGGGTGGCCTAAAAGATTGGGCATATTGAGCCTTTAAGATGTGACGCGTTCTGGCATTTTCCTGCCTGTTCATGCGATAAACCAATCCAAGTCTTGGCGTTAGTTTCTCTCCTATATCATTATAGTTATCATACCTCAGCCCTGCTATAAGCATCAGTTGATTATTGATCCTGACCTGGTCTTCAAGGGTAATGCTGTTTACCAGGCGATCCCTGTCTTCAAAGTAAAGCGTCCTGAAGGTTTCTTCGTGGCTAATGTCCTCAAGGTCTATCCTTGCCAGGGCATAAGCAAGCAGTATGGTTTGTTTATCCCACCCTTTCCAGGAGATGTTCATGCCTCCATGCAAGAGGTTTTCAGTATACCTGAATTCATAGATCCAGGAGTGAGATATTAATCTGGAATATTCCAGCGGGTCGTAATCCTCTCTATCAGCATCATATTTTCGGCTTAGCCACCCTAAGTACAGATTTGCCTGCATGGAAGGAAATGGCTTGAATAATTGATTGGCTAATCCCCCCCATTGGCTGGTGTCATAACTATTCTGCTGATTATTTTTAATATAATGGGTTCTAAAAGATAAATTTTTGTAATTTAGACTAAAGATGCCTGACTTATATTTTCTATCATAGTCCTGTTCAGTGTCAGAAACATTGTTGATTTCAAAGTCAGATTCTGCTTCATCAAAACCTGGAGCAAGGGCCAATAGATGATCTATATTGCTTTCCCCTGAGCCAGAAGTTGACATAAAACCAAGATTCAAACTCATACCCAAGCCTTTCTCCGGAATGTTCCAGGAAAAGATTCCTCCGCCCAAACAGGTGTCATTATTACTTATACTTCCAAATACCTGGTTCCCTTGCTTACGAGTTATGATATTCATAACTCCTGCATAGGCAAATTCGCCATGAATAACTGAACCTGGCCCCCGGATGATCTCAATCCTTTCTATTTGTTCAATGGGCATGCTTGGGATTAAATCGATTCCAAAGGTAGTTGTTAACGGCATATCATTTAAAAGGATTTTCATATGTCCTGATGCAAAACTCTTTGGCATGCCTCTTCTTACGGTTTTCCATGTGGTGTATGATGTCCTGGTCAGATTGATTCCCGGGACCAGATTCAGTGCCTCTCCAACAGTCCTGATTCCCCTGCCTTCCAGGTCAGCACCATAAAGGATGGTGATAATGCCGGGTATATAATCGGCATTTAACCATGTTCGGGTAGCCATGTCAGTGAGGTGGTCAAGGGTTTTAAGGAGTTGATCTCGGTCTTCCTTATCATCAGATAAATCATTTTTACTTAATTCATAACCGAGAATATTTGGGGCTTGAGTAAAGAGCAAAAGAATCGCGCTGGTCAGAATTATCAAAAGAAATTGGGCTTTGTTAAACATTTTTTTATTGACC
>DAOWOF010000280.1 GCA_030642205.1 Desulfobacteraceae bacterium
CCCATATATGGGCGAAGAGCTTTTGGTATGATAATACTACCGTCTGCTTGTTGATAATTTTCCAAAATGGCCACTACTGTCCTTCCAACTGCCAGGCCAGATCCATTTAGTGTATGAACCAGGGTCGTTCCGTTCATCCCCTTTTCTTTATATCTGATCCCTGCCCGCCTGGCCTGAAAGTTGAGAAAATTACTGCAGGATGAAATTTCACGAAATAGATTCTGCCCAGGTAACCAAACTTCGAGATCATAAGTTTTGGCGGCTGAAAAACCAAGGTCGCCTGTACAAAGAGTAATAACTCTGTATGGTAATTCAAGGCGTCGCAGGATCTCCTCTGCATTTCGTGTCAATTTTTCAAGTTCGCTATAAGACTCCTCAGGCTTTGAGAATTTCACCAATTCCACCTTATTGAATTGGTGCTGTCTGATAAGGCCTCGTGTATCTTTACCATAAGAGCCTGCTTCAGAACGAAAACAAGGTGTATAGGCGACATAATAAATTGGCAGAAGATCCGCGCCAAGGACCTCATCCCTGTGGATATTGGTAACCGGAACCTCTGCTGTTGGAATTAGATAATAATCCCAACCTTCGATCTTGAAAAGATCCTCCTCAAATTTTGGCAGCTGTCCTGTACTGGTCATACTTGTCGAATTGACCATGAAAGGGGGAAGAATCTCGGTATATCCATGCTCATTAGTATGAATATCAAGCATAAAATTGATCAAGGCCCTTTCCAGTCTGGCTCCCAGCCCACGATAAAGGGAAAAGCGGGCTCCTGAAATCTTTGCGGCACAAGCAAAATCAAGAATGCCAAGATTTTCACCAATTTCCCAATGGGGTAGAGGTGCAAAATCCATTTCACGAGGCTCTCCCCAGGTTCGGACCATAGCATTATCATCTTCAGAATTTCCAACAGGAACCGATGAATCAGGGATATTAGGAATCAGCATCATTAACTGATTTATCTGTTCAGAAAATTCAGGAAGTTCATTTTCCAAATCTTTAATTTCCCTGGAGACCTTTTGCATCTCTGAAATAATCGAGGACGTATCCTCTCCTGATTTTTTCATGATTGAAATCTCATTACTGACACGATTACGCTTATGTCGGAGTTCTTCCAGAATAGTCAGCCGTTGTCTTCTCATCTGATCCAGGTCTTTAAAACGTGAAAGATCCAGATTATAATTGCGGTTTTTAATCATTTGGCTGATTTTTTCCAGATTGGCCCGCAGATATTTTAGTTCCAGCATAAAGATCTCCTTGAGAATAAATTTAATAATATAGCAATGTGAATTATAAAAAATAAAGATTGGAGAGAATCTCTAAACATCCCTGATAGCCTGACATAGCTAATCGATTTCATATGAAAGAACTGCTTTAGCTATAATAGTATTGTGGCTAAGGATTTATCCGTAGCCGTTGATTCTTTATCTATTAGATATTAACTTAAAAATGCCATAGATTCAAGAATAGATGAAGAAGGCGTAAGATCAGTACAATTTTTGAGCATTGGTCTTGATCAAAAGGGAAAACAATTATACAATTTTTGTGGAGCATTGATTCTGGATATAATCTTCTACAGATTATGGTTGTAATTCAACTATAATACGGAAGGCATGCTTTTGTTTACCAAAAAAATCATTCCCCTGGACCCATTATAGCCAGATTTTTTTATATCATCTGCAACTATAGGCCCTTGCAGATACCTGCAAAATATGGGCGTTTCTTCAGTCCAGGTGCAATAGGTGTTTTGGCATGATTCTTTTGTATCTCTGCAAGAGCCTCCTAACCAATCATTTTTTATGCAGGTAGCAATGATGGCAAATATTATTAAATCAAAAGCCCTGGAAGCAAATTTGGAGACAACACGAAAGATAAAAGTCCATATCCCAGAAAGTTATCAAAGTTTTATTCAGTTATCTGAATCTCATCCTGGTATTCATCAAAGAGCTAAAAAATGTATAACTGAATACCATCATCCCTATGCCAATAATGAATTTGTAGTAGCGCAATTACGCAATATTGCCCTAAGTGATTTCTGGTTCTATTCGGACTTGGGAAAAGCAGAGGAAGCCTTTTTTGTCATAGCGAAAAGCCTTGGAGAACTTCTATCATCCGGGATTGACAATAACTTGAAAAAAACAATTATCAGGACCTTGCTGGAATATATCGACCAGCTTGCAGATCAGCCTGAGAGATTTAAAAATATTGCTCATGAGTGCATCCGGTTGCTGCAAATCAATCTGATGCCAAACCGTGAAAACTATATATGCTGTTCCGCCTTTTTTAAAAAGCTCCTTCAAAAGGCATCAGGTATCCAGGGATTTAAAAACGAAGTGTTTCTATTAACGAAAGAAGTCTTTAGAAATAATCTGATCTTTTGGCAGGAAACAACAGGAATTGAGCAGTGGTACCATGAAAAAAACGCTATATTTCACAATGATTATTCGAACGTAATAAGCTGTCTTGGAACAAAATATTTTTCCGATTTGCGGAAAGAACTGGATTCAGCGGAAACATTTCAGGAAATAATAAACAAAACTCCTTCATATAATGATATCGCAAATCAGTTTCGACAGTTAAATAAGAGTTTTGAGACATTTATTGAGAAATTCTATTATACTTTTTATCTCCTGTATCTTCCTGGTATGTCGAGCCTGAAAGATCGATTGCTCCGAGACATTAACTACTTGCTTGCAAAAGTAGTATCTGAAATCGAATTAAGTGAAATATTCAATTTTCTAAACATGATCTTTGATATGTTGAAAGAATTCCGGCGTGATCATACCTCCCCTGTACTTAACTGTATTGAAACCCTTGGAAAAAAAATAATGGATATTGATGACTCAGAGGATAAATTCAGGGTTAATTATTTTGAAAAGAAGCTGATTGATTTTGGCTTTGAATTTCCAGGTATCGTTTA
>DAOWOF010000175.1 GCA_030642205.1 Desulfobacteraceae bacterium
AAGGAAAGTGCCACAGAAAGTAGACCGCCACATCAGAGATTTTTGATGGGGTAAGGATGAAAGGGTGAGGTAAGAGCTCACCAGTCCTGCCGGTGACGGTGGGAGCTAGGTAAACCCCACCAGGAGCAAGACCAAATAGGGGAACGCTGAGGGTTGTCCGCTCGAGTTCTCGGGTAGGTTGCTTGATCTCGATGGTAACATCGAGGCTAGATGAATGATCATTTTCCCTCCAGAGAGTGATTTCAGAGGGAAACAGGACCCGGCTTATGGGCTGCTTTGACATACCCGTTTTTCCTTAATACAACAATATTTTTACAGGATCTCCATTTTTGCCTTTCTTGAACGTAAATGAAATTGAACCTTTTTGAAAGGTCACATAACCTGATTGCAATTAAGTTCCGGACAACTTCTTCGTTTGATTTTTTCTTAGCCTGTCGCATCTTTTTTACCAGAAGTGATGAAGGGTATTTATCTCCTTATGACCTGGCTAATCAAATATCTTCACGGTAAAAAAGCTGATGAAGAAACAATTTCTAGTTTAGTATTGATGGATTTATTATAAGTATTATGTCAGGCAAAAACAAAAGCGCTATAAAAAATATTCCAAATGATGCAGTTTTTATTATTGGGGCTGGGCATTTTGGGAACAGAGCTGCTCATTTGCTCCATCAACAAGGGCGGAAGGATGTTTATATCGTAGATTTGGATGAAAAAGCTCTTTTGAAACTCGATAATATCCCATTCAAGTCCATTTTATATAATGGCGTTCAATTTCTCGCAGATAATTTTCAGGATTTGAACCCATCCAATATCATTGTTCCTGCACTTCCTGTTCACCTGGCTTATGAATGGCTTAAATTATATTGGCATGGGATGTATGATCTGGAACAAATTAATGTCCCTGAACCAATCAGAACTCAAGTACCGTTGACATGGGACGGTAGTGAAGGATCTCTGCTTATAAGTTATGCGGATTTTATGTGCCCTGATAATTGCCCTGAGCCTGATATTTGTACTGTTTCGGGCGAGAGGCGCAGTGAGCCTTTATATGCCCTATTGAGCAATCTGGAATTATCCGGATTTAAGGTTCATATTATCAGAAGTCAACAACTGGCGCCTGGCTTGGGCGGTTATCAGGTAGCTGAGTTGGAAAAGGCTGCGAGGAAAGTTTTACAGGATAAAAATATAACATGGCTCTTGGGGACGGCCTGTAAATGCCATGGCATTCTATCTGGCTTTAAAATATTATAGTTAGCACCTGAACGAAAACTGTTTTTTCGCCTTCCCTGATCCTGAAAAAATTTCTAGTTTTTGTTCGGGCACTAATTAGAATAACAGTTAAAGGGACGATAACAAATAATGTTTATTCTCTCCAATTTTTTAGTTGCAGTGGCTAAAATCTTAGATATTGGATTAACTTTTTATATGTGGCTTATTATTGGCAGAGCTGTAATTTCATGGGTTAATCCAGACCCCTACAACCCTATTGTACGTTTTTTAATATCAGCTACTGAACCGGTTCTGAATCCTATCAGGCGCAGGGTTCCTTTTTTTGGAGGGATTGATTTTTCTCCTATGATATTAATCCTGGCTATCATATTCTTGCAATCGTTTTTGGTCAAAAGCCTCCTGCAAGTAGCGATGTCAATGCGCTAAAGAAATATCATGGGTGAAAAAGAGCATAACAATATCCTTGCCCATATTAAGATATTGCCAAGGTCATCGATAAATCAGGTCGTGGGAAAGGAAGCAGGAGTCTGGAAGATCAAATTGACTGCTCCACCTATGGATGGCAAGGCCAATAAAGAATTAATTAATTTTCTGGCTAAGCGTTTAAAGATTGCAAAAGGACGGATCAAGATCATATCAGGCCAACGATCACGCCTTAAAAAAATTGAGATTAAAGATTTTTCTTTCCCTGAGTTTGAACGGATGCTGGATGGCCTTAAGTAATCTCGGGCTTATCCCTGAACATTCAATGCCCTTATTAATTCATCATGCATGTATGCGAGAATTGGTAGCTATAATAGTATCTTCATAAGGGATATAAGCAGTTCCCTGAAACGTGGATATTTTTCCCCCTGCTTCCTCCACAATAAGCATTCCGGCCGCGGTATCCCATGGCTTTAATTTTGCTTCCCAGAATCCATCTAATATACCGGCAGCTACATAACATAAATCAAGGGCAGCGGAACCTGGTCTGCGGATGCCTTGAGCCCGAATCATTATCCTTTTAAACAAGTCAAATACTTGATCTGGATTTTCATGGATATCATATGGGAAGCCGGTAGCTAAAAGAGATTCATTTAAAACGGTAGTTTGTGAAACGTGGACAGGCTTTTGATTGTGATATGCGCCCTGACCCTTAACAGCTTGGAAAAATTCATTACGACATGGATTGTAGACAATACCAATAATAATTTCATTTTCCACTTCAAGAGCTATAGAGACAGCAAAAAAGGGGAACTGGTGGGCAAAGTTGGTTGTACCATCCAGGGGATCAATAATCCAGGTCCGGTTCGAGTTTTGCTTGAGCTCTCCTTTCTCCTCAGACAGTATATTATCATTGGGGAAATTTTGTGAGATAATTTCCAGAATTATTTTTTCAGCTGCAAGATCTGCATTGGTTACCAGATCTATGACACCTTTTTTCATGATCTGAGTTAACCTGCCAGATAGGTCATTTAGTACATGGCCGGCTTCTACTGCAGCTTTTTTGGCAACGTCAAATTCATTTTTCCATTTGATATTATTCAATTTGATTGATACCTCCCTTTTTACTCGGCGTGGTAGAGTGAAGCTTTTTCCCTCGGTCTGTTGATATACCTTTTATGAGGTCATCATTATTCTAAGTATAACGAAAAAGAATAAACAAACAATAAAAAATGGAATTTAAAATAACTGAAAGAATAAAAGGAAATTATTCTATATTGGCTGGATGGGTAATTGATGGTATGGGGGGACCTGTCCAAAAAAATATGGTCATTGAGGTAAAAGATGGAACTCTGGTTTCCTTTCATAAACGCAAACCAGGGAATCCGGATCAAAAATATGACCTCGATTTTTCCAGCGGAACAATTTTGCCTGGACTGGTGGACTGTCATGTTCATCTGTTTATGTCCGGAACAAATTCCAGGAAAATTCGTCAAGGCCAGTTGCTGGCGCCCTTTGATTCCATTCGGCATGCTATCTCTTTGCATCTGAGACAGCAGCTAAAGCATGGAATAGTGGCAGTTAGGGATGGTGGAGACTATGCCGGGCATGCCTTGCGATATAAAAATGAATGTCTTGGGGAAAGTGGTCTTCCAATTATGGTTAAATCGCCAGGCAAAGCCTGGCGGAAGGCCGGACGTTACGGAAAATTGATAGGCCGGCCACCGCGTAATAGAGAAACCCTTGTTGAAGCTGTTAAGCGATGGAAAGACCAGGTTGATCATATCAAAATTGTTAATTCAGGGCTCAATAGTCTAAAAGAATTTGGTAAAGAGACCCTACCTCAGTTTACCAAAGATCAGTTAATGGAGGTATGTTCCATGGCCAGGAAGGCAGGCCTGCCAGTAATGGTTCATGCAAATGGAATTTTTCCTGTTAAATTAGCTATTGAGGCGGGATGTGATTCAATTGAACATGGTTTTTTTATGGGGAATGAAAACCTGAAATTAATGGCAGAAAAGCAAATCATATGGGTCCCCACAGCTTATACCATGAAGGCATATTCTCAATATCTTGATCCTGCTGATAGAGAAGTGGATATTGCAAAAAAAAATCTTGATCACCAGTTGGATCAGATCAGGCGTGCTGTTCAATATGGTGTTCCCATGGCAGTGGGAACTGATTGCGGGAGTCTGGGAGTACATCATGGTGCCGCTTTAATGGAGGAAATAAGGTTACTGATGACAAGCCTTAACCTTGAAAAAACAATCCAATGTGGTACTTTAAATGGGGCTAAATTGCTAGGACTTGAAAAGGATATGGGTTCCCTGACCACGGGAAGGCCGGCAACTTTTGTAGTATCTAAAGAACCTCCCTCTGATCTCTTGGATAAATTCTGGCGCCCTTTCAGGATTTTTATCAAAGGCAGGCCGTGGATAGATAATTCCTAAGAGCCTGTTTAAAAATTATTTGTAATACAAAAATTTGGCACCTGATGATGAATTAAAATGTATTTAAATGGATGTTCCATGATAAAATACCTCTATATATAACACCATATTATAATAGGAGAATTAACCATGGAACGATCCAAGTATACAACTAATTTAACCAATAGACAATGGGAAATAATCGCACCTCTTACTGGCAATACCTTCCTCAAATGCAGGGAGGCCTCGAAAGTATGCTTTACAAGAGATTGTAAATGCCATTTTTTACCCGGTGCATACCGGGTGTCAGTGGAGAGAACTGCCGAATTATTCATCATTCACATATATTTATGATGGGGGGTGAAAGCTATCGGCTTAAACAGAAAATTAATATAAACTAAGGGCTCAGGGGTGGTCAATTTTATTGTCCATTGATAGATAATGATAAATTTATCAAGCATATTTTAGCCAGGCCGAATGAGGTTTGTTTGCCTAAATGGACTTTTTCACAAAGATCAATCAGAAAATAGTGGGCCAGAGGGAAAAGGGGTCGCATGCAGGATTTTCTGGGAAGGGGGAGAGAAAAACTCGTATTTACCCGATTCGCAACTATTCTATATCAATATTAACAAGTCTCTTCAACAAAATATCTTCTATGTTTTGTCTTGAATCTATAACCAATAGAATATAAATTTTCATTTCCGCTATTCTAAATATGATTCTCCAGGGTGGTGCAATTAATTCTCGATACTGCATAATACCTTGGTCTTTAAGTTCAGGAACGATACGGCATCTTTCTGACATAGTATAAAGACTTGATGCTTTTTTTTTGATTTTTTGGAAAATTTTTAATGCATTTGCAGGACTATCAGTTGCGATATAGTCAATTATCTCTCTTAAATCGTTTTCTGCAGAAATAGCCCAGATAATTTCGTGATTTTGATTCATTTAAGCTTAGCTTTCAGTGAACTTTCTATTCCTTTGAAAACTTCCTCTTGAGATTTGACTTTTTCATTTTTAATATCTGATTCACCTTGAGAAAGAACCTTTAATATTCCTATTGCATTACGCATGTTCTCA
>DAOWOF010000200.1 GCA_030642205.1 Desulfobacteraceae bacterium
GGCCCATCCATCCCACATCATTTCAAGATGCTTTCATCAAATGAGGATATGTCTTTGCCATCGAGTTACTCTGTTGACAGTTGACCACAATCCCGGATGTAGACCTGTTTCGAGGGCTGCCCGCTTGATGACCCTAATGCCTCTATGCGTTGAACTACATCCATGCCGTCTGTCACCATTCCAAAGACCACATGCTTGCCGTCAAGCCAGGCCGTTTCAATCGTAGTGATAAAGAATTGCGAGCCATTTGTGTTAGGACCCGCATTTGCCATTGACACAATCCCGGGTTTCGTATGGCTGAGGGTGAAATTCTCATCGTCAAATTTGCTACCGTAGATCGATTTGCCACCTGTCCCGTTGTGATTGGTAAAATCACCAGCCTGAAGCATGAAGTTCGGGATGATCCTGTGAAAAGTACTACCCTTGAACCCAAAGTCCTTTTCACCTGTACATAAGGCACGAAAGTTCTCGCTTGTTTTGGGAACAATGTCTGTATGTAATTCAATCTCTATTCGCCCTAATGATTCGTCATCAGTCTCAACGTCAAGAAAGACGTTTATATGTGTCATGATGGCCTCCTTTTTTCAGTGTTTTATATGAAAAAACCATTTTAACTACAATAATAGTATTGTGGCTAAAGTGAATTTGTTAGTGAGGTGTACCTCGAAAGGGCATAAATTGCACGACTTGTCAATGCCCCTGAAGATCACAATAGCTGCGTTGTTTTAGACTCGTAATCTATATTTCTGCTTTTCAGCAATGCTGTCAGAGAGTTAGCCTGAGATCAATCGTGAATGGTTTTGACTCTCCCCACAAGGCCATTTTCCAGGCGAACCTTGATTCCATGTGGATGAGTGGCGGATTTTGTAAGGATATCCAGGACAATGCCTTCAGTAAGCTTTCCGGTTCTCTGGTCATGCTTTAATACAATGGAAACTTTCAGGCCAGTTAGAATATTGGCTCTTTTTGTTCCGTTAGTCATTTGCAATTCCTTGGTTTCTTTTATGCAATTGGCGTTGCTGTTAATAGTGGGGCGGCTTTTCATTTGCCGATGCATCGATTCCTGGAATGAGCTCCGAGAGTTCTTTGACCCGTTTCACCAGGGTATCACAGATGGAACTGATTCTTTCGATTTCCTGCTGTTGTTCGTAAACCACATTATTTAAATCTTCGATAATCTGTTCCTGAAATGTAATTTTAGTTTCAATTTCCACCAAACGTTCTTCACTCATGTTTCTGCTTTTCCTCCAGTCTTATGACTTAAGATGCGATACTTAATGTCAGGGTATAGCTCAAACAGAGTTTTCCTGCAAGCCAGATTGTGTTCCTGCCGCCTTTTATAAAATAGTAAAGCAGGGGATGTCCATAAGAAACCAAGAAACTTGACCTGCGGCTTTCCTTTAAATGGAAGAATTATCCTTAGCTGTTCCCTTTGCCGTTGCTTCGCCTCTCTGATTCTCCGCACTTAACTCATAATCTACTAATATTTTATAGCGATTGAAACTCAATCTATTTTAAGATATAATTTATATTTTATACCCCTTATGGATAAATTTAATAATTTATTGAGTGCATATTGTGTTTAAAGCAATATTGGGTCGATATATAGTGTTATGTTTGTCTCAAAACAAGATGTGAGTGCTAATATTATCATATAGAAACACAAGATATAGTGTAGTTTATTATGAAAAATGTCGCCAAAAGTGTGTTGAATATGGGATATCACAGACTTGAAAATTTATTAAAAACAATTCAAATCAGACTTTTTTTATTAAAACCAAAAAAATGAAATCCATACTTATTATTGCTGGCTCTGATTCATGTGGTGGGGCCGGAATGCAAGCTGATATTAGAACGCTTACATCTCTGGGATTCCATACCCTTTCTGCCCTGACAGCACTAACAGCTCAAAATTCCATGGGCATCAATGATATCTATCCTATCCCATCTGCTTTTGTATTAAAACAACTTGAAACAATCATTACTGATATTCCTGTCCATGCCGTAAAGATCGGGATGCTTTTTTCCATAGCCAATATAAAAGAAATAGCAAATTTCATTAAAAGCCATAAATTGCCCCATGTCGTGCTGGATCCGGTTTTAAGTGCTTCAACCGGTATTAGCTTGCTTGAATACGAAGCAATTCCGGTTTTAAAGGAGATGCTGCTTCCCTTTACGAATGTAGTTACGCCCAATATTCATGAGGCTGGTATCTTGGCTGGTATAAAAATCAGGAATCAAAATGATATGTTCCAGGCGGCAAAATTAATTAAGAAGATGGGACCTGATGTAGTGATTACAGGCGGCCATTTAGAAAAAGAGCCTATTGATATTGTCTATGACGGCAGCAATTTTCAGCAAATATCAGGATCAAGGCTTGATACACCCCATACACATGGAAGCGGATGCGTTTTTTCCAGTGCTTTGGCTGCTTTTTTGTCTCAAAAAAATGACCTCATAAAAGCTGCTGAGTTAGCAAATGGTTTTGTCAGACATGCAATTGAACAAGGATATCCCTGCGGATCAGGATCCGGGCCTGTGCATGCTGGTTGGAAGCAGGATTCTATTTCTGATGGATCCTGTTTTTGATAGCCAAAGTAAAAAATCGCTCTACGCCTTTTTACTTGGCAGGGGGGGGTACCCACCCTCAGCCTGTTGATGGACTTTTTACGAGGCCATCATTTTTAATTTATAAAGGAATTTCTCAAAATGACTCAATTAAAACAAGCAAGAGCAGGAATTATTACGCCTGAAATGCAGAAGGTAGCGGAACAAGAGCAGGTTGATCCAAACTGGATAGGGGAAAAAATCGCTGAGGGACAAATAGTTATTCCATATAATGCTCAACATAAACAATTAATCCCTTGCGGAATTGGAAATGGGCTTCAAGTTAAGATTAATGCAAATATAGGGACCTCCTCGGACTTGGCAAATCTTGATGAAGAACTGAAAAAGCTAAAAATTGCCATAGCAGCTGGGGCTGACACAGTCATGGATTTGTCAACAGGCGGAGACATTGATGCCAACCGCAGGGCGATCCTCAGGGAATCAAGCGTTCCCATTGGAACTGTTCCTATTTATCAAGCTGTTGTTGAAACTGTTAAGGATAAAGGTGGGTTAATCAATCTCAGTGTTGATAAATTATTTAATATTATTGAAAAGCAGGCCGCTGATGGTGTTGACTATATTACAGTTCATTGCGGCCTTACTCTGGCAGCTCTTGAGATGTTAAAAAAACAGGGCCGCATAACCAATGTTGTAAGCCGTGGAGGGGCTTTTCTTACCTCCTGGATGCTACATCATGGTAGAGAAAATCCTTTATATGAAAATTATGATCGGCTCCTGGAGATTGCGAAAAAATATGATCTCACACTAAGCCTTGGAGACTCCTTAAGGCCTGGTTGTTTAGCGGATGCCACGGATAGAGCTCAGATCCATGAATTAATGACTTTGGGCCAATTAACACAACAGGCATGGGAGGAAGATGTGCAGGTAATGATCGAGGGTCCTGGACATGTGCCCATAAATCAGATTGAGACCAATATCACACTTCAGAAGCAGCTATGCCATCATGCCCCTTTTTATGTGCTTGGACCTTTAGTAACCGATATCGCCGCTGGTTATGACCATGTAGCCTGTGCCATTGGTGGCGCAATTGCAGGAGCCGCAGGAGCTGATTTTCTCTGCTATGTAACACCCGCAGAACACTTATGCCTTCCAAGTATCGATGATGTCAGAGAAGGGGTAATCGTAACCAAGATCGCAGCCCATGCCGCTGATATTGCCAAAGGCAATAAAATGGCGATTGAACGTGACCGTCAAATGGCACAAGCCAGAAGGGAGTTGGACTGGGAGACCCAGATGAAACTGGCAATTGCCCCCGAAAAAGCAAGAAACTACAGGGCCAAAAGACCTCCTGCCGAAAATGATGTGTGTACTATGTGCGGGAAATACTGCGCCATAAAACAGGTTAGAGAATATTTTAACAAATAGGAAAAGAGAATTCTACAAATTAGGTTCAAGCTCTGACGGGTTCTTTCTTAACGCTCTCTAACACGTGCAAACAATTTCAAAATTTTAATCAGATCAGTGTTGTGTATCTTGAATCGATATAACTAATTATAGTTACATTTTATTTACAATTAAAATAATATGTTATGTGTTTTACCAATTGAGGAAAGGATAAATGCCGAAATATTTTTCTCCGGTCTAAATTCATAATTAGAATTGCTGAAAAAAAGATTATTAGTGGTAATCATTATCTACTTATGTTATTTTTTAAATTTGAAAAATGATAGCCTTATAAAAAGGTTCGTCAACAGGCCAAGGGGCGGATATGCCCCTGCTTGGGGGTAAAACCATTTAAATTTATGTTAAATGGTGGGGAGGCTGGGTTTTACCCTCTTAGAGCCTGTTTAAAAATTATTACATTGTGATATACAAAATATAATTGAATAGATGAAATCAGGACAAGTCTCCCTCCTGGGAATGATTTTTAGCC
>DAOWOF010000216.1 GCA_030642205.1 Desulfobacteraceae bacterium
AACATCCCGACCCTGGTCCCCACGCAACCTGGCCCCTTATATGGAACACCTTTGCTGGTTTTTTAGCTGCTTTTGCACTATCAAATGAAACTAAAATGAAAACTGCTATAAGGCCCAGAACGATACTTAATGTTTTTTTACCCATTTTCTTTATTCCTCCTTTTTAGAAATTAAGCATAATTTTAAAAAAGCTTCCAATTCTTCGAGAAAATCCGTAAGGAAAACCATCTCTTTATCATTTTTTTTTGCCTCCTCCTTTAAAAATTCTCATTTACGACTCGTCCTTCTACAACCAATATTTTTTTCGTATAACAAACACCCCCTTCCTCTTTGTAATTTGGGGCCTTGATTCAAGCGATTTTTCATCCCCTATCTTGCTGTCTGTAGCATCTTGTTTCGTAAAAACTCAAAGGTATAATTAATGTGTTCTCTCACAAATTTCTTGGCCTTCCCATAGGAACCCCTCTTGATAAGTGATATAATATGTTGATGTTCCTCTATAGAACGCCGTCCTGATCCTGGGATATATAAATAAACGAATTGGTATCTAGCTAAATGTGAAGAAATTGAATCATAAAAATGAACCACCCAATTATTGCCAGTGGATTCAATCAGTTTTATATGAAAATCCACAAAGGCTTTAAGGTAGGTGAATACTTTTTCCCGATTATCTTGAGAAGGTATGGACAAATTTGATGCTGACTCCACAGACGCAATGACATTAGGCAACTCTCTGATATTTTTGGCTTTAAGGATATCAATAGCATAACATTCAAGCATCACCCTGGCCTGATAGATATCCTGTAAGTCCTCAATTGATATCTCACTAACGTTAGTCCACTTTCTTGGAATATTGACAACCAGATGTTCATTCTCCAATATCCGAAATGCCTCACGGATAGGGGGTCTACTGATATTAAGGCGTGAGGCCAAATCGGCTTCATTGAGTCTTTGACCGGCCGCAAGCTCACCAGTGACAATCTGCTTCCTCAGATATTCGGTAGCAATGTTTGTTACAGTTTTAATTTCCATTATTTATTAATTAGGTCTACAGTCTACAGTCTTCAATAGTCTTAGATTAAGCAGATGTCAAGGAAAAAATTTATTTTTTTTATAACTCGACTTGTGTTGCTCTTTGGGCCCATTTTTGGTCTTTTTGGCAGGACAATATCAGAAGCAGGCTAAATCAGGTAATAATGAAAACGTAAATAGTAAAAAGGGGATCAGGCCAAGTCACCCCATTGATTATTCAAGATAACATTCAAAAATAGGTGTTTTTAAGCCCAATGCCTTCGTTTTTGACCCCGATATGCTCTCCATAGTACATTAAGGGTTCTCGAAGCCGATAGCTATCTCCTGCCTTTAATTTTAATCGATGATTTATCTTGCTCTTGTCTCTCGATATCTTCAGTCCTTAATAAATATGCATATCTTAAACCTAATTAAGCATTAATTTGGGGAGCCATAAACTCAATTGAGGGAAAATATATAATAATATTAAAATCGGTAACTGAATAAATATGTAAGGAATACAACCTTTAATTATATCACCATCTGTAACCTCTGGAGGAGAAACGCCTTTGAGAAAAAATATATTATACGCAAATGGTGGCGTTATATAGGACATTTTCAAGACAATACAAAAAAGTAATGCAAACCAGACTGGATCGGCACCAATTATTTTAAGTATGGGGACAAATATAGGAACTATGACTAATAGCGTGCCGATCCAATCCATAAACATGCCTACAAAGAAGATTATAATCAGCATAATCAGGATTGAACCGAGTTTACTTCCTCCGCTAATCCCGAAAATAAACCCTTTGATTACTTCAGCACCGCCTAAGGCCATAAATGCGGTTGTAAAAAAACCAGCAAATAGCATTATTAAAAAAACCATGCCACAGGTTTTGGCTAAAGAGTGTAGTGCCTTTTGCATAGTTGCAAAGCTGAGGCGACCATAAGCAGCAGTAAGCAATACAGCGATAAAGGCACCAACCCCGGCTGCTTCCGTAGGAGAAGCAATCCCAGCGAAGATTGAACCTAAAACGCCCAAAATAAGGGCTACAGGAGGAATCAGGTCCCTTATTACTAAAAGCAACATCCTGCCTTTAGTTACCCCTTTTCTTGTTTCAGCAGGCAGAGGTGGCCCTAAATCCGGCTTGATTGCGCATCGTATAATGATATAGAGTAAATACGAGACACCCAAGATAAGGCCTGGAACTATGGATGCTATGAAAAGGCGAGCTATCCCAATTCCCGCAACAGGCCCATATAAAATTAACATTATGCTGGGTGGGATAATAACTCCCAGGCCGCTTCCTGCACATATACAGCCTGCAATCATTCCCTTGTCATAGTTGCGTGATAACATCGCCGGCATAGCAACAAGGCCCATCATAACGACTGTTGCTCCTGATATCCCAGTACAGGCAGAGAATATAATAATTATAATCATAGTGCCTAAGAGTAATCCTCCTCTTATGCGACCCATCAACAGATGCATAGTGCTGTAAAGCCTCTCGGCTATTCCTGCCTGTTCTAACATACACCCCATAAAAATAAACAGGGTAATGGCCTCCATTTCGTAGCTTGTCATCATGGTCATTGTTCGAGCGGGAAGCATCGCAATGAGATCCGATCCCCACGCCAGATAACCAAACACCAATGACAAAATACCCAAAACAAAAGCAACATGAAAACCAGCTATTACGAGCCCTATAAGGGCCACGAACATGATGACGGCCAGTTGTGCTTCTGTCATAATTCCTTCCCTTTTATAGCAACTGATAGACTGCGAATAAGCTCTGCTATTCCCTGAAGGCCTAACAAGCCAAACGCGATTGGTATCATTGTTTTAATGGGATAAACAGGAGCCCCTACGATAGTATGCCATGAACATTCCTTTATCTCCCAAGCTGTTTTGGCAAAGGGAATGCCATAGAAGAATAGTGCCCCGCATACGGTCAAGAGAAATAAGTAAGAAATCGAGCCAACGATTGCCTGCATTCTCAATGGGTATAGCTTAAACAATGGATCTACCTTAACATGCCCTTTCTCAGCGAGGGTATATGCAAACGCAAAAAGGAAAACCATGGAATAGAACATCCAGGAAAGCTCAAAGGCCCAATCATCACCCCTATGGAAAAAATGCCGTTCTATCACTATAGCAACTGTAACGACCATCTGTAGGATAATAAACCAGCTAGAAATAGTTCCTGACATACGGCTGATGGTATCTATAAATTTAAGAAAACGATTCATAGGGAATCCCTTTGTTTTAATTAATAGAGTTGTCAAAGGCCGCTTCTTCTCTGCTCAAGCCTAGATTTGAGCAGAGAAGAATTTAAACCGAAGCTACCATGGTTCTACAGCATACTTTTTATACTTATTATAGAAGTCTTTTTGATGATCAAGAAATTTTTTAGCCCATGGATCACCTGAGGCAAGCATTTTATTTCGCGCCCTGTCAGTTGCCTTCACAAATCCCGCTTGCATCTCTGGAGTAACTTTTATTATCTCAAATTTATTTTTCCATTTTTCCGCAGTAACTTGATCCATATAGCCACCATACTCAAATGTATGCCACACACTTACTCGAGCGGCATAATCAACTATCTGCTTAAGATCGTCCGGTAAAGCCCTCCATGTATCCAGATTAATAAATACTTGACAGGTAGCCCCAACAGGCTGATGTATAGACCCAACCAACACGTATTTCGCTACATCCTCTATGCCTGATTTAGAGTCGAAATAAAATGAACCCAATTCACATGCATCCAGTTCACCTCTTTGCATCGCCGGTGTTACATCGCAAATAGGAATAGAAACACAAGTACAACCTAACTCTTCAAAGAACATCTTGTTCAAACCAGAAGTTCGAATCTTCAAACCTTTAAAATCTTCTATTTTGTGAATTGGTTTAGTTGAATATACTGCCTCAGATGCTGTAGCAACAACAGGAAAGGCTATCAGGTTGAATTTTGTTTGCATATACTCATTATAGAGATCCAAACCACCTCCTTCATACAAATACCTTACCTGTGAAAATATGCTTTCATTCGTCCATCCTGGCCTGCTACCAA
>DAOWOF010000071.1 GCA_030642205.1 Desulfobacteraceae bacterium
AAAAAACTGCTTTTTTCTTGGCCCCTCCGGATGTTTGTTAAAGGCCCGTCATGTGATATGTATTAATTATGTGTGCAGTAAAATTACAGATAAAATAAGCCCTGAACAAATGTTGCCGCTTCGTGAAAAAGAAGGAGAAGAAATTGAACTATTATTTCATTTACATGAAAAGCTTAGAAAGGCCATAGCTACTGGCAGGTTGCAAAATGGATAAAACAATAAAAAGCACATTAACCAGTATCTCTGAGTTTTATGACCAGCGGCAAGTGGGGAATGTGGGTCCTTTGGGCTTCAGGAGATCCACCAATCTGAAGATCCTCTTAAATTGCCTTAATCGCCTCATTGAAGAACAAATTATTATCCCTGATATTTCTACTTTTCTGGACTTAGGCTGTGCTGATGGCCGTGTAAATGTTTTTTTAAGTTACTTAATGAAAATATCAATCGGAATTGAACTGGATGAATGGACCCTTGACGAATATCAACCCCTCAAGGATAAATTAGACATAAAACTAAAAAACGCAGGGCTTATAGCTCCCCCAAAAAACATCCATCTCTTCCAGGGGGATGCCATCAGAGATGAGATATACCATACAATCGGAAACCAAACGGGGTGTCTCTTTGAGGATATTGATATCTTCTACACCTATCTTATGCTTAATGCGGAGATTGCAGAACTTATTGTCAAAAAGGCCAAAAAAGGCGCTGTTTTTATGATTTATGGGCTGGATAGGATCATGCCGCATTACAATGGTTTGCAGCTCATTAAGAGTCTAAGCCCCCTGGAAGGCATCCTGGCAATGTATAGGAAATGAACATGTCCTTAGCTTTTCCTGTAAATATCGTAACGATTGGAAGAGTCGTGGGATTGAGGGATCACAGGATAAAAACGGGTACTATCTGGAAAACAGGCAATTTATTATTCCGGGCACAGCAATCCGGTGCTAACTCTTTATCCGGCCTTGAGCAATGGGCCAAGGCCAATAGTACCGAAGGTCGTGAGTTTATCGTATGGGAGGATAATTCTCGCCTGGTTATTCAGCCGGCTAACAGCCGCTACTGCTATGACTTATTGTCCATGCTGGAGCCATGAGATAGACTAGGGATAATCAAGGTAAAAGTTGAACCAAGACCTGGCGATGATTCCACCCTTATCTGTCCACTGTGTTCTTCCACTATCTTTTTAGTCACACATAATCCCAGTCCTGTTCCTCCAGAAGCTTTAGTACTAAAAAAGCTTGAAAAAAGCTTTTGCAGGGTATCCTTATCCATTCCTGTGCCATTGTCCCTTATAGCAAATATGGCCATATCTTTTTTTCGGTTGACCTGTACCTCTACCTTGGGTTTTTCTTCATCTTGATAAACCTTTTCACGGCAAGCATCCAAAGAATTGGTAATAAGATTCAGCAATGCACGTCCAATGGTATCAGGATCCAGATTTATTAAAGGCCCTTTCTCTCCATCACAAATAAGAATAATTCCTTCTTGATGAGCTGTTTTTGAGGTCAAGTCGACGATCTCACGAGCAAGCTTTAATGGGTCAACCGGTATTGGTACAGGTTTTCGTTCACGGCAATAACTGAGCATCTCCATGCTCAATTTGCTTATTTTGTCAATGCCGTTACTAACATTATCCCAACCTTCCTGCATTAGATCTGAATTATTACGTTTAAGGGCAACATTGACCATATAGGCGCCCCCCTTTAAAGCATTAAGAACATTTTTCATACAATGTGTGACACCTGCCACGGTCTGACCAACAGCGGCAAGACGTTCCTGTTCAATCAGCCTTTGACGAAGTCTGTTTTCTTCAGTCACATCCTTGCTGATACCAACCGTTCCCAGAATCCTGCCCTCACTATCCCGCAATTCTGATAATGAAAGGCTAATCTCCATCAGTTTTTTATCTTTGGAAATAAGAGTCGTAGGAAAATTATTAACTGCCCCATATTTTTTTACTTCTTCCATTAGTCTATGTCTCTCATCGGGATCCTTCCACAGACGTTCTACGCTGACATTCAGAATTTCTTCTTTGTTGTACCCAAGCATTTGTTCAGCAGCCTGATTAAACATAACGATTTCGCCCTTGAGGCCAGTCGTAATAATCATGTCTGATGAATGTTCCAGGATATTTTCCATATATTCTTTATTACGACGGATTTCATCCTGAAGAAGTATTTCTTCTGTCATATTGCGAGAAATAACGGCCAGAGATATAATATTACCCTGATCATCCATGATTGGAAACCTTACAGAATGAAAATAGTGAGTCTGTCCATTAAGAGTCATTTTTTCTTGAAAAATCAGAGTCTTTTTTCTAACAAACACCTCTCTATCATGATCAGAAATAATATCAGCCAAATCTTTGGAAAAAATATCATGATCTTTAAATCCAAGAATATTTTGCTTTAAAAGTCCTGTAGCCTTTGTAGCTGACGGATTGACGTACAAATAACGACCGGAAAGGTCTTTTATTCCTATAACATCATGAGCAGATTCAAAAAATTGCTGCAACTTGTTTTCTGATTCCCTAAGTTCGCGTTCCAGGGTAACTCGAAGAGTCACATCACGGATCCCTTCAATTATTTGGGTAACATTATTATTTTTATCCAGGATTGGGGTAATTATTATTTCTTCATAGATCGTTTTCTGATCTGAATCTTTATGGGAATGCAAGACAGAAAATTTTTCACCCGAAGTAAATGCCTTATGAAAGGGACATCCCTGTCTTTTTCCTTTGCATATACCAAAAATACTTCCAGCAACATCATAACAAAAACTACCCAGGACATCCTCCTCAGCAAGCCCTGTCTCCTTCACAAAGGTTTTATTGACGCTATAAATAGTATAATCTTTATTAAGGACCATAATGCGATCAGGAAGGGAATCAATTACCTTTTGGCACCAATCCCGTTCTTTTTGTATAACGGTTTTCATTTTATTGTGAAGCTGCTGTTTTTCTATTTTAATCTGGATCAGATCCCATAACAGGCGAGCTCCTCTATTATCTATGGAGCTTATATGGATGGGTTTGGAACTGATCATTCTGTCACGAACCTCTATCAATCCGGTTAACTCTATAATCATATTCAGTCCAGGAAGGCTATAGAGATCAAGAAACTCCGTTGTGGTAAAGATCCCCATATCATGGGCAAGTGAAATGCCCGGGGCATCCAAAGACAGATCTGCAACTCCGATAATCTCGATATTTAATGAGTGAAGTATCTCATCATCCAGGAGGGTTAATAAATCATAACAGGCCTTGCCACCCCCAATAAGGGCAACTTTTAGTGCCAGGTTGGATTGAGTACCTCTCCTTAGTAATACGGAGAACATTTTTTTGTCCATTTTAAGCACCTATCATTACTATATGTAAGTTCAAACTGATTTAAGAAAAAATCAAATTATTCCAAATCCTGATAACCGGATAAAAAGTCGATTTGCAACTTTTTACGAGTCCATCCATCCTAAAGTAAAAAATATATCGAATCAAAAAATAAAGTCAATGATGTTTAGCTCTAAAATACGAGATTAAATATAGACAAGCGAGTAAAAAATCGATTTTTTCCCCTCCATTTAAAATAAATCCCAATGGTTCTATCACCAGGCAGGGGATTTCCCCTGCCTGTCCGCGCCGCACACAGGCAAGACATTGGCCGATTGATTAATTCTTTACAAATCCATCAAAATAAGGACTAAGGCATAAAAATAAAACAGGGGTACAAGCTATCGTCAAGATTTAGAAACTAATTTGGGCTTATAAACAATATCTTTATTTAAAAAATGAACCTGCGGAAATTATTATTCTATTTAAAATTGACACGCATCTCCATTTAAAATATATTCCATTCCTAATATCAATAAAGTTCTTATCATTAATCACTTTACATTAAATCTAAGGAGATTTGTATGGCAGAGAACAATTTTATCTATGAAGTCGAAGGAAACATTGCAACAATTACAATCAATAGGCCTGAAGCGCTTAACGCAATGACCTTTGCAATGGATCATGAATTATCTGCAGAACTTACAAAGGCAGAAGAAGATGATGATGTAAAATGTATCATTCTGAAAGGAACAGGTCCATGTTTTTGCGCGGGGCATGATCTGAAAGAGGTTGGATTTGTATATGGATTTGGAGACGGAAAAGACAAAAGGCGTAGACCCAGCCAAAGAATAAGACTACAGATGGATCATGGAATGATGGTCAAATCATATGGCCATATACAAAACTGCTTTAAGCCAATTATTGCCCAGGTTCATGGACATTGCCTTGAGGGAGGCATGATTATCGCCATGATGTGTGATATGATAATAGCCAGTGAAGACGCAACATTAGGTTTTCCAGGGCAACGGCTTGGATTTGCGGGAAATAGTCCGATTGTTCCTCATTTGATTTATACTGTAGGCTTAAAGAAGGCACGGGAAATACTTCTTCTTGGATTAAAATTTGATGGAACGGAAGCAGAGCGAATTGGTTTAATTAACAGGGTTGTGCCAGCAGATAAACTTAAAGAGGAAGTGCAAAAGGTAGCTAAGTCGGTATGCCTTATGCCACGAGACGGAATCGTTATGGGCAAGGCCTTTCTGCAACTTTTTTATGACAGAATGGGATTAAATGAAGGAAATATTGCCGGTTATATCGGGCACACGCTCTTTACTAATTTACGATGGGAAGAAGATGAATATAATTACTTCAAAGAAAGAAGAAAACATGGCCCCAAGGCTGGTTTTCATGGTAGAGATGCGCGCTATGAAGATATAAAATAACCAGGTTTTTCTGTTCCCCTTGTTTTCTCTGAGAGGCGAAATCAAGGGCTTTATTCCTAATTCCCATTCAAGGCATTAAATGCTGAAAATATTACCTGCATTTCTAGTGTTTGCCCAGTCATAAAGGTCAGTTATAAAGATAAAAGACCAATGAACTTCCTTATACCAAAGCATTTTTCATAAAATAATGATAACTGCGTGAAGGAATGCTCTGTGTCTTTTTCGCAATTATCAAATATTTGGAACACATTTATTGCCAAATTATGCTATAATTATATTATTGATGACATTTCAAAGAGATTTTGATGGTCTTGTTAATCGTTCTAAGATATTAGAAATAGGTATGAAAGATGCGCCTCCTGCTGGTTTTTGTGCAATTTTAAACGCTATCGTTTATAAGAAAGGAGAAATTCTATATGTTTGATCTCATCAAAAAAGCTATGTTAACTGGTGTCGGGCTAGCCTCTTTGACCAAAGACAAAATTGAAGAGTTGGCCAAGGATCTCTCCGAAAAAATAAAACTTTCCGAAGAAGATGGCAAAAAGCTGCTGGATGAACTCTTAAGCAAATCAGAAGAGGCAAAGAGCAACCTTCACGCATCTATTGAAAATACAGTCAACGATATAGTGAAAAAAATGCATCTGGTCACCAGAAAAGAATTTTCTGATCTTAAAGACGAAATTGATCAATTAAAACAAAAAATCGGGGATTCACCCGAATAACATGCTCAAAATACAAAGAATTGGTTCAATTGGCAGAACCTATCGCCATATCAATCGGTATCGTCAGATTCTGACAGTATTTATCAAGTATGGTTTTGGAGATCTGCTGGATATCCTGAAAATCGAGCAATATATCGAAATGGGTCTCCAGATAATCTCCAGAAAACGACGAGAACATATTGAAAGACATTCAAGGGCGGAAAGGATCAGAATGGCACTGGTGGAATTAGGGCCCACCTTTATTAAAATGGGGCAGATCCTTTCTACCCGTCCAGATCTGATTCCGGTTGAATTCATTGAAGAATTCTCAAAACTTCAGGATGAAGTACCGCCTTTTCCCTTTGATAAAGCAGAAAAAATCATCGAGAGCGACTTAGGATCGCCTGTCAAGGAGGTATTTTCAAAATTTGACAAGATCCCCCTGGCAGCCGCCTCTATTGGCCAGGTCCACAGAGCCTGGCTAATGGACGGTCAGGAGGTAGCAGTAAAGATTCAACGCCCAGGGACACGCAAGGCTATGGAAGTGGATCTGGAGATTATGCTTCATTTGTCATCCCTTTCAGAACAACATTTTAAAGAGGCGGAACTGCATAGACCCACCAGGATTGTGGAAGAATTTGCCCGTACTGTTGAGAGGGAGCTCGATTATACTATTGAGGCATCCAACATGGAAAATTTTGCCAGGATTTTCAAGAACGATAAAACCATTCATGTCCCTGCGGTCTATTCCCATGCAACCACCGCCCGAATCCTGACAATGGAATATATAGACGGCATCAGGGCAGACAACCTCCCTACAGATCAAGATTGTTTCGATAAAAAAGAGGTCGCCAAAAGGGGAGCTAATCTCATCCTGAAACAGATTTTTACCCATGGTTTTTTTCACGCGGATCCCCATCCTGGAAATATCTTTGTTCTAAAAAATAATATAATCTGTTATCTCGATTTTGGTATGATGGGCAGAATCAGCATCAATATGAGAGACAATTTTGCCGATTTAATATTGAACGTAGTACAACGTGATAGTAGAGATCTTACAAAGACCTTGCTTAAGCTGACGACCTGGGATGAAGAACCAGACAAAAACCAACTGGAAAGAGACCTGGTTGAATTTATTGAACAACATCTATACCTGCCTTTAAAGGATCTGAAAACAGCCAAGCTTCTGCATCAACTCCTTGGGATAATCTCTCGCTACCACCTAAGCTTATCTCCTGATATGTTCCTTATGCTCAAAGCACTCAGTGCAATGGACAGCCTCGGGAGGGAACTTGATCCCGATTTTGACATCACTGGCCACGCGGCTCCATTTATCCGGCGAGTGCGTCTGCAGCGTCTGCATCCCAGGCGAATCATCAGGGAATTAATTGAAACAGGGACTGATTTATCAGTTCTGTTAAAGGACATCCCTGGTGAAATGCACTATACATTAAAGCTTATCAGGCAGGGTAAGTTCAAGATAGGATTCGAGCACCGCGGCCTTGACCCTATGATGAATACCTTGGATAGGATCAGCAACCGCATTGCTTTTGCCATTGTTCTGGCATCTCTGATAGTAGGATCATCCTTGATCATCCTTTCCGGTCTTCCTCCCAAATGGCATGAAATACCGATTATAGGCCTTCTGGGCTATATCGTCGCGGCCATGATGGGGTTCTGGTTATTAATCTCTATAATCAGGCGTGGCAAAATGTGACGGGATTTGCTTCTTGGTTGACACCAGAAAAAGGTCTTGCTATAGATTTTACGGTTAATGAAAACCGAATTTAATCTGGCCTATATTTTCCAGGGAACCTTTATGCCTGTTTATGAATACATCGCCTTAAATAAGTCAGGTAAAAATATAAAGGGCATTATTGATGCCAACAGTGCTTTGGCTGCCCGTCAAAAGCTAAGGGATAAAAGTTTTTTTCCTGTCGAGGTAAAAGAAACATCCACAAAGGAAACGGAAACCAACCTTGGAGAAGTATCATTAACTACACTTTTTAAGCGTGTTAAGGCTCAGGAAATCTCTGTTATGACCCGTCAATTATCAATCCTGATGGGAGCAGGGATAACTCTTGTACCAGCCTTGGATGCAATGATCAGCCAAATCTCCAATCCCTTGTTTAAAAGAATTATTGCCCAGATCAAAGAAGCGGTAAATGAAGGAAGCAGCCTGGCTAACGCTTTTGCGCAGCACCCCAAGGTGTTTTCTCAGATTTATATTAACATGGTCAGGGCAGGGGAAGCCTCAGGCTCACTTGATTCGGTACTGGATCGTCTGGCTGAATTCAGTGAAAAACAACAGGCATTGAAAGGCCGCTTTCAGGCAGCCATGGCCTATCCGGTTTTTATGTCCCTGATTGGCACTGGAATCCTGTTGTTCTTAATTACATATATAGTACCAAATATTATTTCTGTTTTTGATGACATGCAACAGGCACTTCCTCTGCCAACACTGTTGCTAATTGGGACCAGTAATTTTTTCAAGGCCAATTGGTGGCTTTTTATAATCGTTTTTACAGGTGGATTGATAATAGTCAAAAGGTTAATCAAGACTTCGAAGGGAAGATATATGTGGGATGAGCTTAAACTGCGTCTTCCTGTTTTTGGTACCGTCAACATAAAATTGGCCATGGCCAGATTTGGCAGAACCCTTGGAAGTCTTTTAGCAAGTGGTGTGCCGCTTTTAACGTCACTTGGAATTGTGCGTAATATCGTTAATAATGTTGTAATTGCAGAGGTTATTGATAATGCCATCATAGAAATAGGAGAGGGAAAAAGTCTGGCATATCCCCTTTCCCAAAGCCGTTGGTTTCCTCCCATTGCAGTACAAATGATCTCAGTTGGTGAACAAAGCGCGGAACTGGAAAACATGCTCGAAAAATTCGCTGATATCTATGAAAAAGAAGTTGATTCCCAAATTATGGCCATGACTTCCATGCTTGAACCCTTCATGATCCTGGCAATGGGCCTTGTAGTAGGCTTTGTAGTAATCTCCATACTATTGCCTATCTTTGATATGAACCAACTGGTTCGATAAAAAATCTATCTATGGGTTACGGAATTTATAGTGCCTGAACGAAAACCAGGATTTTCATTCAGGCACTAATATAGGCCCTTATTATATTTTATTTGCTAAAGAATAAGGAGGAATTATTCTATGTTTCGAAAAAAAATATCCGAACAAGGATTTACTCTTATAGAGCTTATGGTTGTCATTGTAATCCTGGGTGTTTTGGCTGCTCTTATTGCACCCAGAATCATGGGGCGACCTGAAGAAGCCAGGCGAACGAAGGCTCGTATCCAGATTGAAGGAATTGAGACTGCTTTAAAATTGTACAAACTGGATAATGGGTCTTACCCCTCAACAGAGCAGGGACTGGAAGCACTTATAGAGACACCCTCAGTAGGAAAACTTCCAAAGAACTGGCGAAAAGGAGGATATCTTGAAAAAGGAAAAGTTCCAAAGGATCCCTGGGCTAATGACTATGTCTACCTATCTCCTGGCAACCATGATGGATACGATCTGATGTCCTACGGTCCGGATGGAGAACAGGGCGGAGAAGATGAAGATAAAGATATCAACAGCTGGGAAACTGATTAAGGGGTCTTCAAGTAAAGCAGCCAAAGGATTTACCCTCATTGAGTTGACTATTGTACTTGTTTTGCTGGGCATTATGGTGACCTTGACAGTGCCACGCGTTCGCCACTTTATCCTTACTGATAATCTTAAGGCTACAACACGCCATCTCATTGGAATCATAAAAAATCTCAGAAATGAAGCATATCGGGAATATAAGGAATACACCCTTCACTTTGATCTTGAGGCCAACCAATTATGGATCGATTCAGAAGGAATGAACCTGAATGACCTGGAAAATGCGCGTAAAAAAATTATCACTATCCCTGAAGATGTTCGTGTACTTGATATCTGGACACCCAAAAAGGGAAAGATTTCCACAGGACAACCAGGCATCCGGTTTTTTAAAAGAGGCTATATCCAGCATTCGGTTATCCATCTTGGCTCAGATGACGGTCGGCAATATACACTGGAGTTAAGCCCTTTTCTAAGCAAAATCACGCTACATGAAACTTATATCGAATTTGAAACTTTATAGGATAGATTTACCAGATTCTTAACATATGAAGGATATCTATATAAATAGAACATATTGCCCTCCAGGTTTTACTTTGCTGGAAGTAATGATTGCGGTATCTATTATCTCTATCTCTCTTATTGCAATCCTGAAGCTCCAGTCACAGGGGCTTTCCCTGGCGAATGAGGCACAATTTAATACGACAGCACCTCTGTTGGCCCAAAATAAAATGGCTGAGATAGAAACTTGTAGACCAAATCAATTATATTCCCA
>DAOWOF010000066.1 GCA_030642205.1 Desulfobacteraceae bacterium
AATTCTCCTCCAAAGCGAATTTCTCTCGGTGGCTTTACTCTCTTCTTTCGCTCAATGGCTGCCGTTAGGCCTTCTTCGACAAACCTTTTTTTTAAATGCTCAAGACTACGAGTGGTTATTCCTACAGCCTCTGCCACTGTTTGTACTAACCATTTGGGACCATCGTCACCGGCATCGAGCAAAAGCAACGCCCGGGCATACAATATAGTTCGAGCTGCCCTTTTCCCCTTTGTTGAGATTACCTCCAAATCTTTCCGCTCTTCTTTTGTCAGAGTCACTTTGTATCGTGGCACCATATATTCCTCCTGTTTTGAGGAAAATCTTACCACACAAGCCACATAATACGAAGCTTTAATTTTTATACTGTACTAGTTTACTAGTGGTATTCATTGAAAATTGACCATCCTGAGCACAAGTTTTCCGTGTTATGGTAGGAGCAAAATCATAACATAGGAGGAAAGGAGTTGCTCACATTGGATCAATATGAATAATCTTTTTCATTCCCAGGCAGAGCCTGGGAACGAAACGAAAAAAAATCTCAAGTTTTTTAGAGTTTATGGTTTGATTTTGAGACTCAATTTGGATAATATGCATTTTGACAAGGTTCCTGTCTTTGATTTGGTTGTTTTGAATTAAATAATACATATCATAGATAGCAATCTTGCCAATATTTATAATTATTTCAATTTGTTAATTTTTAAACAAAAAATGACCTTATAGTTATAATCTGTGGAGTCAATCTTTGATATCCTTAAACAGCAAGATGATTACTGAAGCCGTAAAGATAAAACTTGATAAAATTGATATTGAGGTTGTTCAAAAAGACATCAAGAATGTCCACCTGAGTGTCTACCCACCCAATGGCAGGGTAAGAGTTTCAGCACCAGAATCTATGGCGCTGGATATGGTTCGTATTTTTGTGATCTCAAAATCGGGATGGATAAAGAAACAACAGCAGAAATTTCGCGCACAAGAACGTGAAGTGCCCATGGAGTGCATAGATCGGGAGCCCCATTATTTTAATGGTAAGCGATACTTGTTGAGCGTGATAGAAAAGAATGCAGTTCCTCAAGTAAAATTATGTCATTCAGAAATAGTGCTTCAGATTCGCCCTGATGCAAATAAGGCCAAAAGACGATCTGTGCTGGATCAGTGGTATCGCCATGAATTAAAAAGCATGGTCAGTCCCCTGGTCACCAAATGGGAGAAGAAAATGAATGTCTCGGTGACACAATTTACCATCCGTAAAATGAAAACCAGATGGGGGAGTTGTTCACCTCTATCTTGCACCATTCGTATCAATCTTGACCTGGTCAGGAAGCCTCCTGAATACCTTGAATATATTGTCGTGCATGAATTAGTGCATCTGCTTGAGCCATCACACAACAGTCGCTTTGTTGCATTGATGGATAAATTTCTGCCAAAGTGGCGATTTTACCGTGAGGGATTAAATTCTCTGCCAGTGCGCCACGAGTATTGACAATGTCCGGATAAACCAGACTAAAGGCTAACAAATGCGCCCGGACAGCAGAAAGCCTTAACCTTAGATAGTGTCCAGGGAACTTATGAATCTTACTGAAGAAAAATTAAACATAGAAATAAGGCCAATTGGTTATATTCATACTGATTCAGATATAATCCCAAGACACTGGTCTGTTTCCGATGTCGAGGGTATCTTGAATATCAAAAAAAGATATATCTCCGGTATCAGGGATATAAAATCAGGTCAGCGCATAGTAGTGATTTTTCTGTTTCATAAAAGCTCTGCATTCACATCGGACTCGCTTTGTCAGAAACCTCCTCATAATAAAGGAAAGCGGGGTGTCTTCAGCATCTGTTCTCCGATCAGACCAAATCCTATTGGCATGTCGGTTGTTGAGGTGCGGGAAATAAACGGTGGGCAAATTAAAGTAAGGGGTATAGACATGCTGGATGGTACTCCAGTGCTTGACATCAAACCGTATATTGAGAGTAAACATGACTGCCCCAGTTGGTCTGATAAATGTGACTGACTTATCTGTTATGCCATATTTTGATGTTTTTCCATGCGGTATTGCTGTTCCTGCTTTTTATTTCAGATGCAGATATCTGGCAACTCTCTTCAATTACATCCTTAAATCCATTATAAACCAGAAAATTGTATAAAGATGCCTTTTTCTCTCCCATCATGGCCCTTCTTGCCTTATCTAAGGAATTAATTGAGTGGCTGAATAATTTCATATTCTTTCAAGAATACATAACCGATTGATATTATAGATAGAAAAATAAGATATTGAAATATCGTTAATATGGAATGCTTCTTGCTGTTTATAAAATCCTAAATATTCAAAATAGTAATATTAAAGAGTAGAAGGAGAGAAATTGATGGGTATTGCTTTGTACACGGCTGCTTCAGGCTCATTAGCAAACCAGATGAGATTGGAGGTTCTGAGTAATAATTTGGCGAATCTCAATACAATAGGCTATAAAGAGGATCGGTCTTCTTTTCAGTCATGGCTGCCAGGGGTATCAAAGATTCAAGGAGATTCGACAAAGGGCATGAATCTCCCGATTAATTATGATCAGGCAAATATACAAGTAGCCTTTGAAGGGACCAGACCCAATTTTAGTTTAGGCGATATCAAATATACTGGAAATAGCCTGGACATTGCATTGGATGGAAAGGGATTTTTCAAGATTGAAACGCCAAATGGAACACAATATACCAAAAAAGGAAACTTTCAGATAAACGGGGATGGCTTTTTAGCAAATCAGGAAGGCTTTCCTGTTATGGGTAATAATGGTCCAATTAGTATTAAAGGCAAGGAGATTATGATCGATGAATTGGGCAATATCACGGTTGAAGGGCAAGTATCCGATAGAATCAGCGTAATTAATTTTGATGAATCTGCAAACCTGGAAAAAGCAGGCGACACCGCCTTTATTACAAACGATTCAGAAGTTAATGAGATTCCTGCTCAAGGAGTTAAGGTCAAACAAGGTTATCTTGAATTATCAAATGTCAACGGGATGAGAGTGGTTATAGAAATGATAGAAGCATTAAGGGCTTTTGAGTCTTATCAAAAAATGATTCATTCTATTGATGACTTAAATGAGCAGTCAATAAGCAAGGTAGGCAGGATAGCCTAAACAGGGAAAGGATATAAGGATATGTTAAGGGCATTATGGATAGCAGCCTCAGGCATGGAGGCTCAAGGTCTGAATATAGACGTTATTGCCAATAACCTTGCCAATGTAAATACAATAGGTTTTAAACGGGGCCGCGCTGATTTTCAGGATCTATTATATGAGACATTGCGTCCAGCCGGGGCATCCTCTTCAGCCGGAACCAAGGTCCCCACCGGTATTCAGATCGGGCATGGCACACGGCCTGTGGCTGTCCAAAAGATATTTCTTCAGGGAAGTTACCAGAAGACCGAAAATGAACTGGATCTTGCAATAGAAGGCGAAGGGTTTTTTCAGATATTACAGCCAAATGGAGATATCGCCTATAGCAGGGCCGGGGCATTTAAACTGGATAATGAAGGCAACATCGTAACCTCGGATGGATACTCAATGGAACCCGGTATTTCTGTGCCTTCAGATACCATGTCCATCTCAATTGGAACCGATGGAACCGTCTCGATTATCCAGGCAGGGGAAACTATCCCCAGTGAAATCGGAACCATTGAATTAGCAAGATTCATTAACCCCGCCGGATTAAATAGTATTGGAAGAAATTTGTATTTACCCACCTTGGCATCCGGAGATTCTATTTCCGGGACAGCAGGCGAAGATGGTCTGGGGACTATTACCCAGGGATATTTAGAGATGTCAAACGTTAGCGTTATTGATGAGATGGTTAATATGATTACAGCTCAAAGGGCCTATGAGATTAATAGCAAGGCCATCCAGACAACCGATGAAATGCTTCAGATCTCAAATAACCTGAAGCGTTAGAAAGCCGGGAAAAGATGAAACTAGCTGATTTTGTTCTCATAGAATACGTAAACTTCTCTTTTAAAAAGATAATCCCTCTTTTGATAATCTTTTGCTTCTTATTGGTTTCTTTATCTGCCGCTGAACTTATAGAAATCAAGGGGCTTGAGAGGGTTGAGATCCAAAAGGACAAAATCCTGTTGGGGGATATTACAGAAATCATTGGCGGTGATGGTGAATTAAGGGGAAAAATACAAGCCATTGTCCTTGGAAACGCGCCCTTGCCTTCAAAGACGCGTCTTATTGATAAAAATAATATCATAATGCGCATTAAGCAGTATGGATTTGATCCGGATCAAATTCAGCTTAGTGTCCCTAAAAAGATTAGCGTGACGCGAGGGTTTATAAGAGTTTTAAGGAAAGAGATGGAAGATATCGTCAGAGACTCCATCCTCGCTAATCCTTCCTGGCAAGTAGATTTTACCATTAAAAAGATTCGGGTCAGCCATGATGTAATTCTTCCAAAAGGGAAGGTTGATTATCGGATATTTGTTCCCAAGAGTAATAAAATTAGGGGACAGATGTTAATCCCTGTTCAGATTAAAGTCGATGGGATTCCAAGAAAAAATCTTTCGGCTGCTGTTCGCATGGTGTTTTATAAAAAGGTAGTGGTTACAAAAAGGCCTTTAAAAAGGTCACAGTTAATTACTGAAAATGATGTCAGGATAAAAAAGGTTGCCCATAATAAGTTCCCGTATAATCTCTTTTATACATTGGAGGATGTCTTAGGCAAACGCACAAAGAGAAAAATTGATGCTGATGTTATCTTGAGAAACGATCTGCTTGAGCTTCCTGATTTGGTAAAAAGGGGCGATGTGGTGTCAATTATAGCGGAATCAGATGGCTTGAGCGTTAGAACTCTTGGCAAGGCTAAAAACAGCGGGCATGAAGGGGAGCGGATCAGGTTGATAAATCTTGATTCAAAAAGAGTAGTTTACGGAAGAATCCTGGATTCAAGAACTGTCATGGTTGATTTCTGATATGATTAATATAATGAAAAACACCCATTATTATAACAAGATAAACAAGCGCTTATTACTCTCTTGTTTCATTTCATCTTTGGCCCTTGGATGCGCTCATACGCACAAAGATCCTTTGAAAACACAGACAGAAGAGATTTCTCCAAATAATGAGTCTTTTAATAAACCAATAAGATATGAAAATATCAAATATGAGGGATCTCTTTGGGAGCCTGAAGGAGATCTCAGCGAGCTATTCATTAATCCAATTGCGAGAAAAATAGGGGACATTGTCACAATAAAAATATCTGAAAAAGCCTCTGCATTTAACAAGGCAGATACCGATACAGAAAGGGAATCTTCTTTAACCGCCAGTGTGGGGGGAGATTGGAATTGGGTAAAGAAACTGATTGGCTCTACCTCCGGTTCCATAAAACGGGAATTTGCCGGAAAAGGGACAACCAATCGGAGTGGCAACCTTATTGCAGAAATAACGGCTATGGTAACTGAAGTTTTGCCAAATGGCAATCTCAGGATAAGAGGCTCAAGGGACGTAACAGTAAATAATGAAAAACAATTAATTATACTTACAGGAATTATTCGGCCCAGGGATATATCTACTAATAATGTCATAGAATCAAGCCGGATTGCCAACGCAAAAATTGCTTATAACGGCGCTGGAGTTCTGCAAGAGACTCAGAGTATGGGATGGGTATCAAGAGCTCTTAACTGGGTAAGACCATTTTAATTTTTATCTGAAAGAGGATAGAGAGTATAGTGATTAGTATTTGCTCAAATAAGCAGAAACTGAAGCAATTTAAATTGTGCTTCATATCTCTGATAATTTCATGGTGTGTTCTTGCCTCTTCAGCCTATTCAATTCGCGTCAAGGACATTACAACAATTAAAGGTGTTCGCTATAATCAATTGGTGGGTTATGGTCTGGTTGTGGGACTGGACGGCACAGGTGATGGTAAAAAATCGAAGTTTACTATTCAATCCATGGCAAGAATGCTGGAAAAAATGGGCATGGCAGTGGATCCTGATGATATTAATGTCAATAATGTCGCAGCCGTAATAATTACCGCTGATCTTCCTCCATTTGCCAGGATTGGCAGTAAAATAGATGTATTGGTAAGCTCAATCGGCAATGCGAACAACCTCCAGGGAGGGACATTATTGTTTACTCCTCTAAAGGCTGCCAATGGTGGGGTCTATGCGGTTGCTCAGGGACCTGTGTCTACAGGCGGTTTCTCTCAGGGAGGCGCGGGTGGAAGTGTGCAAAAGAATTTTCCTACTGTTGGCCGAGTTATTAATGGGGCTTTAATTGAAGAAGAAATTACCTATGATTTTGCTAAAAAAGATCAATTCACATTAACCTTGAATAATTCTGATTTTACTACTGCTTGCAGGTTGGTAAGGGCGATAAATACTGCTTTATATGATAATATCGCGAAATCACCTGACGCCGGGACTGTCGCGGTAAAAATCCCTGAGAGATATAAGGGAAATATTGTTGAATTTGTGAGCATAATTGAAGGTCTTCACATAAAACCTGATATGTTTTCCAGAATTGTGATTAATGAACGCACAGGCACTGTTGTTATGGGTGAAAATGTCAGGATTTCGACTATCGCAATCTCCCACGGCAACTTGAGCATTGAAATAAAAGAAACAGCCAATGTTTCTCAGCCAGCCCCCATGTCAGGTGGAAGCACAGTAGTTATTCCTGAAAGCGAGATATCAGTGGTAGAGGGCAATAATGCCCTTTATTTAATGGAATCAGGAGTTAGTATCGGAGCTGTGGTAAGGGCCTTGAATGCCCTTGGCGTATCGTCGCGTGATTTAATGTCAATCTTTCAGGCCATCAAAGTAGCTGGCGCCTTGCAGGCAAAATTGGAGACCATGTAATGTCTGATATCATTTCTTCACGGATTATCTCGATGGAAACCGTTTCTTTAAACAAGAGCATGGAAAGAGTACAACAGGCCATTAAAACAAGAGATAAACTAATAAATGAAAAAAACCAGGCGGAAATAAATAAGGCTTCTTCTGAAATGGAGTCCCTGTTTCTAAATTATCTTTTAAAAGAGATGAGGGCTACTATTCCAAAATCAGGTTTTATCAGTGGCGGAAATGCTGAAAAAATTTATACCTCTATGCTGGATTCTCAAATAGCAAAGGATATGTCTTTGAAAGGCGGCATTGGCCTTTCAGCCCTCATTCGAGAGCATCTGAGTAAAGGGACAGACAAACATGGAGATAAATAGTGATTAAAGTATAATTTCAATTGTGCCGATAAGAAACTCTGGTGTATAATCATAAAGGTTAATATTGGAGTAAATTAAAAGTAAAAGAAACTATGTCATATGAGTATATCGTTTTATTATATTTTATATAAGAGGTAAAAGAAGATGAAAATCATAGAGGATAACCCCTATCTTAAAACAGGGAATCATATACAAAAAACACAACATATTCAAGAGGTTAATAAAGCAAGAAAGATTGAAGATAAAGGTGAGCAAAAACTGGATACGTTCAATTTATCTCCAGAAGCAAAAGAGATCAGGGACGCAGAAGAAGCTATAAAATTGATGCCTGAGATAAGTGAAGAAAAGGTTGCCCATTTTAAAAAACTGATTAAAAATGATGAGTATAACATTGATGAGGAAGGGCTTGCAGAAAAAATAATTACTGAATCCCTGCTCAATGATTTATTTATATGATATCATGGGACACCTTTAAGATTTTCACCGAAGCTTTAACACGGGGCAAACTGTTTTAGGCGTTTGCCCCTCCTCCCTGGTTATATCTATTATGATGGCATCGTAAATGTCCCATCTACTGCCTTGTCTATTTTTTCTGTAATAAGGCAGCAGATGCAATTTTCCTAAAAAAACGACCATGTTTATATGAAAATAATGAATAGAGAAATTCTATCAATTTATCAGATGAACGTTAAGCACCACCTCATTCTCATACTTTGTTGTGTCCGTTAGGGACGGGGACGAACTAATGAATATATTGATAAATGATTTTATAAAACTACTGGAAGATGAGAAAAAGCTTTATGAAAAACTGGCCTTAATTCTTCAGCAGGAAAAAAGGGCAGTAATTGATTCGGATCTGGATGCATTGAATGAGAACAGCAAGCAGAAAGAAAATCTTGTTTTAAAGATTCGGATAATGGGTGAGCAGCGTTTAGATATGATTGGCCGACTTTCCGGCCTGCTTAATTACTCACCCCGGGAATTAACATTAACCAAATTAGCCCAATTGGTAGATGAGCCTTATTCTACCCGATTAAATGAGTATCATTCAAATTATCTGTCCATAATTCAAGGAATACAGGAGCTTAATCAGAGTAATAAGGAATTGTTTTCGCACTCTGTGGAACTTATAAGAGGATCAATCAATCTATTAAGTAATTTACTTCCTTCAACTCCTGTTTATCATAGAACCGGAAAGGTAAAAAGCGATGGTAAAAGAGGAGCCGTTATTTCCGATCAGGTTTAATCGGCAGGAATATTAAAAAAAGCAAGCACAAAAAGATCTAAAAGACAATGACAAATATCTATGGAATCTTAAATACAGGACGAACTGCTCTTCTTGCTCAGAGAAAAGGTGTAGATGTAGCAGGGCATAATATTTCCAACGTTAATACACCTGGATTTTCACGTCAAAGGGTTAATCTTGAAACTAATACCCCCACGTCTTTAAGTCCCCCTGGACAATTAGGAACTGGTGTCAGGACCGCTGAAATTCAGCGTATATACGATCGATTTCTAGGAGATCAAATAAACAGGGAAACCACTGATATGGAGAGGTGGGATTCCCAAAAGAATGCCCTGGAAAGGGTTGAAATGATCTTTAATGAATCTTCTGAATATGGGCTATCATCAGCTATGAGTGAATTCTGGAATTCCTGGCATGATTTGGCTAATAATCCTGAGGATCAGCCCCAAAGAACGGTCGTAGTTGAAAAAGCAGAGAGTCTTACGAATCGTTTTCAGAAAATATATCGGGATCTTATGCAGGTTCAGGATGGTTTAGACAGGAACATTGAGGCTAATGTTCAAGACATAAACCTTATGTCTGAGCAAGTTGCTCATTTGAATATGAAAATTTTCAGCATAGAAAATTTAGGTGATAATGCTAATGATTATCGTGATAAACGTGATCTTATTATAAAAGAAATATCCTCAATCATAGATATAACAAGCTTTGAGGATCCTGATGGCAAGATGACCGTTCTTGCAGGCAATGGCCGACCTTTGGTGGAAAATGTATATTCCTGGGATTTAGCAACCCGGATCAATCCTTCAACAGGTTTCAAGGATGTTCTCTGGGTTAATGGGGATTCTGTTGATATCACAAATCATATCACTGGTGGACAAATAAAAGGTTCCCTTGAAGTACGCGATGTCGAAATTCCCAAATATTTTAATGCCCTCGATTCTCTGGCAGGAAACATAATAACAGAACTAAACACCCTCCATGCAAATGGCTTTGGACTGGATGGTTCAAGCGCCAATGATTTTTTCAATGGGACAACTGCTTATGATATAAGGGTTAATCCAAGTATAAGCGCTGATTTAAACAAAATTGCTGCTGCCAGTGTATTAACCGGTATCCCTGGTGATAATACCAATGCGATTGCGATTCTTAACCTTCAGCATGGTCTTATAATGAGTGGGGGAACTACCACTTTTGATGATTATTATAATTCATTAGTAAGCAATATTGGCAGCGATGTACAGGAAGCAGAAAGAACTTTTGATCATCAAGATGAAATTGTGACTTATCTTGTAAATACCAGAGAAACAATTTCCGGTGTTTCATTGGATGAGGAAATGATTAATTTAATCAAATTCCAAAATGCCTATGATTCTGCAGCCAAGCTGATAAGCGTTGTAGATGAACTTTTAACCACAGTGCTTAATATGGTCTAAAGCGGGGTACCCGCAACCCAAAGATGAAGTTGTCAGTTGTCAGTTATCAGTTGTCAGTTGTAAGCACTGGAGGTCATTTTGAAATTTGAGGATTTGGAAGTATGGAAGATAAATTAGTATAAATATGCTTTTGCTGACAACTGATA
>DAOWOF010000041.1 GCA_030642205.1 Desulfobacteraceae bacterium
ATTTTTAATAAAATAGCATCAAAGCCTCTAAATGTCAAGTTATATTCAATAATCAGGGTATTCGACATAAGCCATTTTTACGTTTAAAGCAACTATATATTGTGATTGTATGATACAAAACATACCTTCTGTAGCATATGCATTCCTTATGTCGAATACCTGTCGATAATTATCGCATTACTTATTATAAACCGTGTAAAAAAATATTGCAAAGAAGATTTTTTTATAGACCGAACAATGAAGATACCTGCCGGTGTAAAGCGCGGCAAAATACCATCAGGTGGAATTACACAAGAGGGGGTATTCGATGCCAGGCAAGATATGAATTTTTACCAAAGATATTGATAATCTCGTAAAAAAATCATCAAAGACCCTTGACTGAGTATCTTCATTGAAAATTGTCCACATTAAGGTCTTGACATAAATCCGAATGAACGTTAAAAATATAAAAAGGTGCCTGGGTGGCGGAATAGGTAGACGCAAGGGACTTAAAATCCCTCGGGGCTTGACCCTGTACGAGTTCGATTCTCGTCCTAGGCACCAGTTATTAATCGTTTTACTTTTGTTTTTTTGTTAACCTCAATTTCATTCCCTCCAAAAGATCCCACCCCACTGGTACAATAAAAAGCGTAAGCCCTGTTGCTGTGGCAAGTCCGGTGACAAAGGTAGAAGCCATGCTGCCCCATACGATGGAATAGCTGGGTATACCTATGGCCATTGGCAATAATCCAAGAGAGGTTGTTAAAGTCGTTAATAAGATTGGCCTTAGCCTTATCCTTATTCCTTCCTTTATAGCGTCTTTGCGATTCATGCCGGATCGATATTTACGATTAATAAAATCTATAAGTACAAGAGAATCATTTACTACCACGCCTGTTACACCCACCATAGCGATAAAGCTATTAATAGTAAAAAGAGACTGGGTAAATAATTTACCAAAGATTACACCTATTAGAGAAAACACAACGGCTGAGAGAATTATCAGAGGTTGAAGATAGGAGCCGAATTGAGTTGCCAGGATGACATAGATTATAAGCAAAGCAATAGCAAAGGCATAGGTTAGAGATCTATATGAGCGTTTGGTGGTTTCAAATTCACCTCCATAGCCAATAGAGACACCGTGATATTTCCCCTTTATCTTTGAATAATAATTATTAATTTTCTTTATTATCACAGGAGTGGAGGTAGTCACCCCTGTCTTGATATTGGCAGTCAGGGTAATAGACCGTTCACCTTGATAACGATTTATATGTCCTGGTTCGACATAGGTCTCAATTTGGCATAAATCACCCAAATACACGGGTCCGGATGGATGCTCCAATAATGGGATCTGAAAGGCATCTTCAAATGTTTTAAAAAAGGAGGAGTTAATACAGAGTTTTAAATCAACCTCTTCATCTATTAAACGAAATTTACCAACAAAACGCCCGTCAAGAACACTGGATGCCAATTGAATAACCTGGGCATTGGATAAACCATACTCTTGTGCCCGCTTCTGACGAACCCTGAAACGAATAACCTGCCCGAACTGACCTTGATCGTTTTGAATATCGACCATATATTCAGCTAGTTGTGGTTCATTTTTAATGAAATTCATGAGATCTTTTGCCAAGGCATTAATGTCTTGAAAATTGGTCCCCATTATTCGAATATTTATATCCTTGCCTGCGGGAGGAGAATCCTTTTCTGCTCTTACTCTGATAATCAGATTTTCTTTTTCAAAGGCTTTTTTTAAACCTTGCCTCATATCGTCCAGATGAATCATGGGATTATCAAAGGCTTGATCCTTTTTGGCAGGAAGAGTAACCATCACCATCCCAAGATTTTGCCCAAAAACCTGCTGATAATCTTCATTTATATAAAAACCTGCAAAGGCAGCTGCCGATTCAGCCATACCCGGACCGTCATCCATAACAGCGACTGAAATTTCTTTTAGCAGATCCGATGTTTTTGCAAGCGGAGTATTCATGGGTCCTTCCACATTGACATAATAAAGGTGATAATCATCAGGGAAAAATTTTATCCTGATCAGAGAAACAGTACCGGTAACTGAGAGTACAAATATGGATATTGCAATTATAAATGCGGCAATTACTAAAAGAACGCTGGAAATACGATAATGAAGGGTTAGAGCTACAATTTTCTCAGTTATATATCGGAAACATTTTAAAATAAAATTATCCTTTTCAGGAAGATTTTCCGGCGTGGATAGTTCCATCTGTGGTTTAGGACCAAAATCAAGATAATGTAAAGGAAGGATAAAGAGACATTCGATCAAGGAGGCGACAATAGCGAAAGCTACTGCCTTGGGAATAAGGGCAAAAAATTCTCCGGTGGATCCGGTCATAATCAGCATTGGAAGAAAAGATGCCACAGTAGTTGAAGTTGCTGAAATCACGGGCAGCATAACTTCCGAGGTCCCATTTATAATAGATTCTCTGAGTTCTTCACCTTCCTGGATATGACGGTAGATGTTTTCCAGTACCAAAATGGCATCATCAACGATAATGCCCGAGACAAGCACAAAAGAAAAAAGAGTGATCTCATTAAGCGAATTACCGGTGAGATACATGAAAATCATGGCCACCAGAAAGGAAAAAGGGATGCCTATTGTGATCAAACCCGCATTACGGATACCCATAAAATACCAAATTATCAAAGATACAAGGATAACGCCTAATGCCATATTTAATCCCAGTGTCTTGATGGCATCTTTGATATAGACAGTAGAATCCTGGGTCAAAATGATTTCAATCCCCTCTCTGACATATTGTGGAGAGAAATCGCTGACAATTTTATTTACTTGCTTCACAATAGAAAGAGCATTGCCATGTTCCGATTTCAGTACCTGGAGCGTCACGCAATTGCGACCATTTACGCTTGTTATTACAAATGGATCACGATAGGAAAGCATTGCAGAACTTATGATATCCTCCACCCTGACAAAAGAGCCATCCAAATCGCGGCGGACCACAGTTCCAATAACCTGATCCCTGGTACGAAATCGTTCGTCCGCCACAACCATTACTTCACTGTTTGAGGTTCTAAATCTACCAGCGGGAATCGCAATATTGGCGTCTGTCAAAGCCTTGGCAGCATCTTCAAATGTTACGCCCAATGCGGTCATCCTGGATGGATCCAGATATACATGAAACTGTCGAACATATTCCCCCTGAAGTTTTACCTCCATAACTCCTGGAATTTGTCGAAGAGATGCTTTCATTTCCTCTGCCATGAGGGATAATGAGCGATTCTTACGATCACCCACAAGATTGACATTTACTGCCGGCAACCAGTCAGAGGTCTCAATTATATTAAAAAAAGGTGGTTCAACCACATCTGGTAATTCCTCCAAAATACCCAGGACCTTAAAGCGAACCTCATTATATAGGGAGTCGTAGTCAGTATCATCGAGAAACTTGATCACAATTGAAGAACGTTCACGATAGGATGTGGAACGAATAAATTCAATATCCTCAATGCCTTCCAGCGTGTCTTCAATTTTTCTGGTAACCAGGGCTTCAACATCAGAAGGTGAAGCTCCTGGAAAATAAGTATTGATAAAGACCTTTCCGAACTTGACCATATGATAACGTTCAACCGGAAGTTGAAACAGGGAAAATGTGCCCGCCACCATAAGGAGGACAAAGATGAGATTTAAAAAAACGGTTTGAGACAGTGTGAAACGAACCAGAAATTTCATAGGTTACGGCTCTCGATTAAAAAGGAATTGATCACCAGGATGGATTTCAGGGGAAAAAACCCTTAAGGTGCCTGCCGGTCCAGAACCAAGCAATAACACGGATACTTGCTTTCCGTCTCTACGCGTCAACCAATATTCTTCATATCTATTTTCGACACCCTCCTTAGGGACCAGCAAGGCACCATCCTTATCGGATAGAACCAAAGGCAGCTCAAGTCGTATCCCCCCACGCAGATCATCAATACCGCTTATAATTTTTAAATCAACATTTATTTTTCGGGTCTGGAGATCAAACGCAGGAGAAATACGCCAAATGCCAGCCTGTACCCTGATATTTTTATCAGGCCGAAATAAAGAAAAGGATTCTCCATGTTTAAGGAGAGATTCATATCCTTGAGGGGTTAGAGCAAAGGGAATAATAAGTGTGCTAAAATCACCAATTTCAGCCAATAAATGTCCTGTTGGGACCCACTCTCCGGGCTCGATATTGCGTACAATCACCTTCCAGCCTGCCGGTGCCTTGATACGACCCCGTTCAATCTTTTCACGAAGTTTTTTTTCCTGTATTTGTAGGGCTTTCAGGTTATAATTGGAACTATCAAGATCCTGTTCAAGCTTATCCAGAATAGTTTGGGCTGCTGAATTACGCCCTACCATTGTCCGGTAACGTCCTGCCTCCAGATCAAGGTAGGAGATTCTTGATTTTACCTTATCCTGATCTATCTGATTTTTTTCCAGATCGAATTGGAGGAATGTTACATCCATTTGAGCAAAATAGCCCGAAGGATCAATTGCTTGCCCGACTTCATAATTCACTTTATCGACCCTTCCAGAAATCTCAGACACCAGACTCATGCGCGCCCTGCCCCTGGTAAAGCCTGTAAGAGTAACAATTCGAGAAGCAGCCTTGGCTATAAAAGACAAAGAAATAATCTCGCTATCCTTAGCAGGTGCCACGGGGGGGGAAAGAAACATAATTACTGTGAAAAAAAGAGTTAATTTTATTTTTAAATATATCATAGTAAATACTGGCTATTTGAATCCTGACTTAATATTGACTTATCCGGATGAGGTTGAAAAATCTTTCCAATAAATAGTAATAATTTCTTAATTATATGTCAATTTTAGTCCACCTTATTATTTTTTTTAAAATCTTAAGTTGTAACCTGTCGATAATTAAGGACTTATATTGTTGGCTTTTAACTTGCATGGTTTTTGTATAAATTTTAGAATTAATTTCCATTTATACGAAAAATACTTGTTTAATAAATTGTATGGCCTCTATGAAGTTCTGGATATTCAGACTTGCAAAAAATAAGCTGTTACAATATTAGCAGGCAAAAAAGTAAGGATTTTTTTAAAAAAGAACAAAAAAGGGTTGAATCTCTATGAGACTGAGGTTATTCTTTCCTCATTAACATAATCTGATTTGGCATAAACATGAACATACTAAATTATAAAATTAAGAATATATTTCTTATAATATATTGGCAGGATTATAGATATGGATTTTAAAACAACCTCTTTCTATATACACGATTTGGGAGGGCGACGTTCAGGACATGAACGAAGAAGGTTTTCCTATACGGAATTTATACCAGAGAGGCGATCTGGTAAGAATCGCAGGAATGGTCAAGATCGCAGAAACGGTCTGGATGCTAAAACAAATCATCTGCAGTCTGAAGAACGTCGGATAGCCCTGCTCAATTAGTCGGCCTCAATGGTTTGGGTGATTGTACCGGCTCCTGGTGTCATATCTGACTATTTTCCTTGTCTTCTTTCTTGATTTTCCTGGTTTTTCTTACAATCAATACACAAGGTAGTTACTGGACGAGCAGTTAATCTTTCGGTAGAAATATCTTCTCCACATTCTTCACAAATACCAAAAGATTTTGTTTCAATACGATTTAAGGCTTCTTTAATTTTTACGATTAACTTCCTCTCTCTATCCCTAATCCGAAGCTCAAAATTTCTGTCCGACTCCAGGGAAGCCCTATCCGTAGGATCAGGAAAAGAATCTCCTTGGTCTGTCATATCAATAACAGTCTTATTTGCTCCATCCAAAAGTCCACTCAGCCTTTCCAGGAGCAATTCTTGGAAATATTTAAGTTTATCTGTTGTCATCATAATTATTCTATTATACCCCAAAACAATATTAACGACTCTTATAAAAGAAAAGGTCTTTTAGCTTTTTATAAAGCGTTTTTTTTTTGACCAGAAAATTTTAAACCATCCAGCTCTGCAAACTCCAAAAGCAACTCTCTTTGTCGTGTATCTAGTTTTTCAGGAATTTTTATCGTAATCTTCACATAAAGATTTCCTTTTCGATTCCTGCTTTGGAGACTGGGCATACCTTTTCCAGGTACAGTTAGAATAGTACCCGGTTGAATCCCATTGGGGATTTTAAGCGGGTACTCCTTTTTTTCTCCTAAAACAGGAATTGAAATAGTATCTCCCAAAGCAGCCTGAACAAATGAAATGGGAATATTACATATCAGGTTTTCATCTTCCCGAGTAAAGAAATCATGATCTTCTACATAAAGAATAACAAATAGATCCCCACGTGGACCACCATTAATGCCAGATTCACCCTCATTACTCAATCTTAATTGAGATCCGGTATCAACACCAGGCGGGATTTTAACTTTGATTTTTCTTTCAACCCTGATCTTGCCACCTCCACCGCAATCAGGGCATGGATCTGTAATAATTTCTCCATGACCATGACATGTGGGGCAGGTAGAACTAATCTGGAAAAAGCCTTGAGATCGGATAACTTGACCCTTTCCGTGACAGGTACTGCATCTCTGGGGGCTACTACCGGGACGCAGGCCTGTTCCTTGGCATGTATCACAACTATCCAGTCTGTTAAAAATGATTTCTGTTTCTTTTCCATGGTAGGCTTCTTCCAGGGTTAGCCCAAGCTCATATTTGAGACTCCGACCCTGTCTTGCACGACTTCTCCGACCCTGTTTGTTGCCAAAACCAAAAAAATCTTCAAATATATCCCCAAAACTGGAAAAAATATCATCGAAACCACTAAAACCTTTAAAGCCTCTACCTTCAAGGCCTGCATGTCCGAAGCGATCATAAATACTTCGTTTCTCTCTATCTTTCAATACTTCATAAGCTTCTGCGGCCTCTTTAAATTTTTCCTCGGCTTCCTTGTCTCCAGGATTGCGATCAGGATGAAATTTAAGGGCCTTTTGACGATAGACCTTTTTTATTTCACCTTCATCAGCTTCTCTTGTAACTCCTAATATTTCATAATAATCTCTTTTATCCATGGGCTACTCAGTGGTTTTTTCTTCAGTTAGATGCTCTGTTTCCTGGTGAGTGTTTTCCGGGAGGGCTTCAGGGATAACATCTTCGGCAATATCCTCACTGCCTAATAAGCCATACTCCTCTTTTCTGACCTGGAAAACCTTTCCAGCTGCAATTTCCCGCAAAGAAGTTACTATGTTTTTATTTTTACATTTAATTAAAGGCTCGTCACCCTTTCTTAATTGGCGGACACGCTTGGCCGACAGATGAATCAATCCAAAGCGATTGTCTACTTTTTTTAAGCAGTCTTCAACTGTTATTCTAGCCATATTATTCTCCTCTATTATGATAATCTAAAACTTCAGCAATTCTAATTAGGGTATTTCCCTGTTGCCATTATACATTATAAAAACCTCCGAAGGTGAATTTAAGCAGAAAATTCCTCTTTTTAGGTGCCCTGAGGGGATGCTATTCTTCAAAATTATAATTGCTGATAAAACTTTACTTTTTACGATGTTTTTTGTTAAAAGTAAACATATATTTAATAATAATTAATGATAGCCTTGCAAACGGGTTGATGCCCTGTTTGCGTACGGTACGCCAGGCCTCTGGTGGGGATGACCATTTGAATTTATTTCAAATGACAGGAAAGGGGCAACCCTCCTCCGGCGAGTAAAAAAGCGTACTGACTTTTTACTCAGTTACCAAATTAATAAGCAGGATAAAAATTCTGTGAATTTCTTAACATTATGTTAGCTAAAATACTTAGCAGCGCTCTTGTCGGCATTGAAGCATATATCGTAGAGGTCGAAATTGATATAGCGAAAGGGCTGCCCTCATTTACTACCGTAGGCCTTGCCGAAGGAGCCGTAAGAGAAAGCAAGGAAAGAGTTAAAGCCGCTGTGAAAAATTCCGGTTACCACTTTCCCTCTGACCGAATAACAGTCAATCTTGCTCCTGCGGATATAAAAAAAGAAGGTACGGCTTTTGATCTTCCAATTGCTTTGGCCATTTTGGTCGCTACAGGACTTGTTAAAAAAACAGACATTAAAGCATATTTATTTTTTGGTGAGCTGGCCCTTGATGGCCTCCTGAGACCCGTCAAAGGAGTTCTTTCGATGGCAATAACTGCCAGGGAAAAAGGTTTTAAAGGTATATTTTTGCCCTCAGAAAATGCAGTTGAGGCAAGTGCTGTGGAAGGAATAGAGATTTATCCTCTCAGGACTTTATCCCAATTAATTGAAATCCTCCAGGGAAATTCCCCGTATAGTTCTTTTAAAAAAAATGACACAGATCCTTCCTTTTTAAATAATTATGATATCGATTTTCTGGATGTACGCGGTCAGGAAAATGCTAAAAGAGCCATGGAGATTGCCGCGGCCGGAGGACATAATGTTATAATGACTGGTCCTCCAGGATCAGGAAAGACTATGTTAGCAAAAAGATTCCCAACAATCCTGCCAATTCTCAGCTTTGATGAAGCTATTGAAACATCCAGAATTTACAGTGTATTAGGACAAATGCCTAAAGATCATAGTTTAATAAAAATACGTCCTTTCAGGGCCCCGCACCATACCATTTCCTATGCAGGTCTTATTGGCGGCGGACAATATCCCAGACCCGGGGAAGTGAGTCTGGCCCATAATGGAGTTCTTTTTTTAGATGAATTACCGGAGTTTCGCAAAAATGTTATCGAGGTTTTACGGCAGCCAATGGAAGATAATCAAGTTACTATCTCCCGTGCCAATTCAACTGCTAGTTATCCTGCAAAATTCATGCTGCTGGCAGCTATGAACCCGTGCCCCTGCGGCTTTTTGGGTGATTCCAAACGAAGATGTACCTGTTCAGGCAACCAAATTCAGCGTTATCGCGCCAAGATATCCGGACCATTGATGGATCGTATTGATATACATATTGAAGTTCCGGCCGTCCAATTCAAAGACCTTACATCTAATGAGAACGGAAAATCATCTTCCGAGATAATTGAAAGGGTTATAAGGACAAGGGATATCCAGCATGAACGTTTTAAGAGAATGAAGATTTATACCAATGCCAGCATGAATAGTCGTCAGATAAGGCAATTTTGCAGTATTGATCAACAGGCGCAAGATCTACTTGAAAATGCAATGAATAAATTTGGTTTAAGCGCCAGGGCACACGCAAGGATATTAAGGATAGCAAGAACTATTGCCGATCTTGAGGGATGCCGGGAAATAAAGACACATAATGTGGCCGAAGCGATTCAATACAGGACCCTTGATCGAAAGACATTCAACTAGGGAACGGGACTCTGACGGGCACAACAAAACATGAAAAAAGGTCGCAGGGGAGAAAATTATAGAATAAATATAGATGGGGTCGCCACTTACGTGGCAACATAAAAATCAGACCCCACATAGTGTACTCCTCTTTAAGTATTGATGAAGTCCTATAAATTGCTAACGAGAAAGGTATACTTTTTTCAGGCTATCCAAAGCAAGGTCTTCTAAAGTAAACCCTACATTATTACCTGAATAACCAAAAAAAGCTACGGTAGCATGCTTTGTTAATATATCAATGGTAAAACCGTTATATTGAGTGTAATACCATCCCTTATCTCTTCCCGTCGGTATTGTTTGCACAATCCATGTCCTGCCTTTTAAATCCGTATCCACTGAATAGCTGGCGCAAAAAAGATCAGGATCAAGATACAGGATAATATCCGTCATATTAATAGGTTTCTTATAGCTTGCCTTTACTACATAAGTATTTCTTCTTTGATAATATTGATCATTGCCATTTAGATATAATCCTTTTGAGTCATATTGGGTTATGCTCTTGCATAATACCGGATAAAGCAGTTCCTTTCTTCCAAGATAGGTCCAATGAAATCTGGTTGGACTTCCTTCAAATCCTTCGGTGTTATCCCAGGTCCAATCCAGGCCGCCAGGCAAACGGTCCTGGTGTTGAGCTGTGGACATTCTTCTTACTCTTCTTAAGGATGGGATATATATCCACATATCGTCAGGTATAACAGGATTATCGTAACGATAATATAAAGGAATCGTTCCCCTGAGATTATATGGCGCTATATAGGGCGTGGCATATGCGAAATCGATATTTTTTGGGTTTGGTTTATAGAGAGGTTCTTCGGAGTTATTTCTGCCCCTTAACATCAATCTCCTGTTTATAACCAGATTATTCCTTGCTGTGCCCCTTCTGTTAACTGTTCTTAAATCCATGTTAACAATCCTGTCATCAGGCTGGAAACGACGGATAAAATTCCATATTAATTTAACGGCTAACTGGGGATCATTTTCATCGAGTACCGGAAAAGGTAATCCTTGCTCCCAATTTCTGAGCCATGTGCTTTCATCTATATAGCAGACCCCAATATTTTTTTTTGATATTTTTTGATATTTTTCCCAAGCCATGCCTCTGGGACCGGCGGAATTATAATCTGTTTCATTTATTCTAAAAGTTCCCCATACATCAGGTTTGCTGATAATGTTAAAATAGGGTTCAGGAAGCAGGTCTTTGATCTCTTCTATAGGTCTAGCCTTGTATCCCCAGGAATTTAGTATCTTTTGATTTTCAACAATTTCATTATAACCTCCCTTGGGAGGTTTGCAAATTACATAGCCTTCATCCCATCCAGGCACAATACTTTTTAATTCTTTATTGAAGAGCCAGTTAGGATCATTGGGAAGATTTTGATAAGCCCAAACAGTAGAATTCATGCCTACGATAAAGCTGATAAGCACTAAAAAATAAAAAAAAATACGCATTTTCATTCCGGTTATCTCCTTAATATATTAAATAAAACCAATTCCATGCAAAAAAGATCAGGAAAGTATAAATGATCACTTTCAGCATAGAAACCTAGAAAAACAAATTATAGTTGGAGTTAAATGTGAAATAAAAAGAACGGCCAATGCTTCAAATAGCAAATAAAGGTTATAGAATTGAGTGGCTTAATAAAATATCCCTTTTGCCAATTTCTATGTCAGGCTCGAATTTTAATCGCCAAAATATTCCGGCGATTAAAATTTTCATTTTCCTGGAATATAGACAAAAAAAATTACATATTTTCTCCCTGTTTTCAAGAGATTTTTTTCTCTGTCCTGATTTCCCATATAAACCTCCTTATGGCTGGAAATATTAATCGCAAATCCAGCGCCACAATAGTCAGTAAAAGAGGTTTATATGTCAATCCAAGTAAAATCAGAGCTTGTTACAGCTCATGATCAATACGATCAATAACAGCATCCTGAACAAATTCCGGAAGATCTGAGAAATAGGCGCTATAACCAGAGATCCTGACTGCCAGGAAGGGATGTTTCTCCGGATTCTTCTTTGCGTCCAGGAGTACATCTTTTGAAACCAGATTATATTGCATCTGATCCATTCCACCTTCCATGCCAGCAAGAGTATAGTCAAGCATCTTTTGCAGACCAGCCTCGCCTTTTACAGAATTATAATCAAATTTTTGATTATAGATCCATGCCTTGAACTGACTCTGGTCAATCTTCATGGCAGAAGCAACCCTGTCCCATGGGCCGCCTTTATCAAATTCAGCATGAGGATTAATGCCTCCATCACATAAGGGCTCCCCTCTCTTCCTGCCATTTGGCATGGCGCCATTAAATGCGGCCAAATGATACATAAGAGTAACCACAAGGGCGCTCATGAGACCAGCCGGCTGGTTCTGAAGATCCAGGATTTTCTTTCCTGCATCGGTGACTTCTGTTGTAGCTCTGGAAAATATTGAATCCACATAATCATCATTATTTCCAAACTTGGGAGCATCCTTGAAATCCCTCTGCATCTCTTCATGACCTTCCCAGTTATCCTTGATGGCCTCAACCAGTTGTTGCATGGAGTATTTCTTTTTATCATAGATCCAGAACTTGATTGCTGCCAGAGAATCAATAAGGTCTACCCAGCCAGGACAATTATTAAAGCTGAGCCATGGGGAATCAGAGTGCATGATATCAATTCCTTCTCGAACACTTTTCTCATACAGAAGACTCATAAAGGGTCTCCGAACAACTTTCTGATAATATTCATCCACCGTATTTCTTAGATTAATGCCTTTTTTTACAAACCAGACCCATTGTTTATACCAGGCCTGGTAAAATTCTTCAAAATCATTGAAAGTAGTGGGGTCTCCTGTTTCAATGGTGCTGACATATTCATATCCTGGTTCCGGATCCTTACCGTTAAAGAGGGTGAACTCCATTGTTTTCAGTGTGTTTATTGTTCTTCCTGCTCTTCTCTGTGGGCCTTTTGAGTTGATAGTAACCCCTGGGGTATTGCACCCTACAACGGCCCAGCTTCTGGCCTCTTTCAAACTTACAAGGCCTTCATACTGGCTCATCATTCCTGGAATAGCGACATTGTCATTCTTCAAAGAAGGACAACCCATCCCTGTACGCATGACCTCTACCACTCTCTTTAAATTATTCTTATCAAATTTTGAATGCCATCTCACTTTGACATCAGGAAAGTGGAAACGATACCCGTCAATCACGTCAAGGATTAATAATGTAAGATCATTGGTCGCATCGGAGCCATCACCCTTTTGGCCTCCAATGGTCAATACTGTAAAATCACGGGACCCCATGCCAATCTGTCTTGCATTGGCAAGAGAACCCAAAAGGCCTATCTCATGATATTTCATGAAATACATGGCGACAAGATCACCTGCTTTTTGGCGGCTACAGGTCTTGTCTATGAGAACATCTTTTTCATACCAGTCCCACCACATCCAGTCAGGACGAATAGGTGTGCTATGACTAGGATGCTCAATTAAATAAAAACATAAAAAACAAAACCAGTGAAACTGCATCATCTCCCAAAAAGTCCGGGGAGGATTTTCAGCAATCCATTCACAAATATTAGATAACTCGGAAAGTCTCTCCCTTTCTTTAGGATCGTTTTCTTTTGCGGCCAGGGCCTTGGTCTCTTTTCCATGTCTCTTGATCCATGCAATAAAATACTCTCCGGCCTTGATTGCGGATCTACAATCATTAAGACGATGAGCAAGTTCGACGTAATGACTGCCTGTTGATTCATCCTGCTCCATTTCCAGACGTTCAATCGTCTTTTCCATATCATGGATAATATTACGAATACCTTTCTTCATATACCA